>CAITCX010000474.1 GCA_903890885.1 uncultured Dehalococcoidia bacterium | reverse complement strand
CTGGCAATACTGCCGTTCAGGCTGCTGGAAGCCAGTGTATTGATCTTTTCACCATCAACATAGAAGGAGATAGAAGATGACCCACTAAAACCAGAGCCGGTTACCGAAATCTGTGAGTCGGTGGAGGTATTTGTCTGAGCGACTTTAATGGTGGGATTTACCGTGAAATTCAGGCGGGAGGTATAATTAAGGGTATCTTTGCCTATTATGGAATGCAGTCCCTGAGTAGTTTCAGGAACCGTAAAAGAGCCGTTGAAAGAGCCAGTGGCGTCTGCCAGGGGAGATACGATGGGGAGGGCAATATTATCAAAATAAATAGGTATAAGGCCACTCTTCAAAAAACCCTTTCCGGTGATATTTATCTCATCACCGGGTTTCCCGGCAGAGGTTGCCAGTGTGATGATGGGTTTGACGGTAAATATGGCGGCGGTATCCGTAGTGTCTCCGACTGAGGTAACAGCTGTGAATTTATAGTCTCCAGCAGGTAGAAGAGGTAATGTATAACCGGTATTGAAGGTGCCATCCGTATTTACGGTATCGTTAGCGATAAGAGTGGAATCCCGGTAAATTTTATATGTAGAGTTAATATGGAAACCACTGCCGTAGATGCTTATCTCCGTACCCGGAGGGCCTGAAACCGGATCAATAATCAAAATACCCTTAACCGCTGTATTTGTTGGAGTAGGGGTTGGAGTCGCGGCTCCAATCACTGGCCGCAACGGCGCCAGGAGAACCAGCAAGGCCAGCACCAGGAGCGCGGCCAGGCATAGCGAATACTTGAGACCTCGGATTATTGCGATCATGTTTTTTCTTAAACGTTTAACAGATTGACAGCTATTATCACATATCATAACCGGGTGCGATGAGTGATCACAACCGTGTTAGAGCCTAAGTATTGTGATATAAAATGATAATGCAATTTAAATAATTGAAGTATTCTGTTCAAGAAAAAGCCCCTTCATCAAAACGATGAAGGGGCTTTGGCATCCCAGTTTACCGGGGATTTAGTTATCTTTAGTGAGATTTGCCAAGAAATCGGCGTTGGTTCTGGCGCGGCGCAGCCGTTCAAGAACCCGCTCAGTAGCTTCAGAGTATTTATTGGAATCGGATGAAATCATTGCTACCATGCGGCGCATTAACCAAACCTGCTTAATGGTATTTTCGTCGAGGAGTAATTCTTCTCGGCGTGTACCACTGCGCTGTATGTCCACAGCCGGGAAGATACGGATTTCGGCCAAACGGCGATCAAGATGCAGTTCCATGTTGCCGGTGCCTTTAAATTCTTCATAAATCAGTTCGTCCATACGACTGTTGGTATCTACCAAACAGGTAGCGATAATAGTTAGGCTTCCTCCTTCCTCCGTGTTTCTGGCAGAACCGAAAAACTTTTTGGGGGGATAGAGGGCGGCTGGATCAATACCCCCTGAAAGAGTACGTCCGCTGGGAGGCATGGCCAGGTTATAGGCGCGGGTTAAGCGGGTAATACCATCCAGAAGAATTACGACATCTTTGCCACTTTCTACTAAGCGTTTTGCCCTTTCCAATGCTAACTCAGCTACGCCGGTCTGGTTCTCGGCTGCTTCATCGAATGTGGCGCTTATAACATCACCTTTGACCGCGCGCTTCATATCCGTAACTTCTTCCGGTCGTTCGCCGATCAAACAGACCATGACGTGAATATCATTATAATTATTTGAAATAGCATTTGCGATGGCTTTCAAAATAAGGGTTTTACCGGCTTTGGGGGGCGAGACGATCAGGCCACGCTGACCGCGGCCGATAGGGGCTACCAGGTTGACAAGGCGAGTTGAAAGATCGGTGCTCCCGGGTACTTCCAGGTTGATTAGTCTATCCGGGAAAGTAGGAGTAAGTCCTCCGAAATTTGGCCTTTGTTTACATAATTCCGGATCAAGATCATTAATAGCTTCGACTCTTAACAAGCTCATGTATTTTTCGCCATTCTTAGGAGGCCGACCCTGGCCAATAACCATATCTCCGGTACGCAGACCGAAGCGTCTTATCTGGGATTGAGAAATATAGACATCAGTCAGACTGGGCAGCAGGCTGTTCTGACGCAGGAAACCATAGCCGTCAGTCATAACTTCCAGGATGCCAGAGCAGAATATATTGCCTTGCTTCTCGGTATGAGTTTGCAAAATTCGCATAACCAGATCTTGTTTCTTTAGTCCTGTATAACTACTCATACCCATCTGGCGGGCGATATCGATAAGTTCATCTCGTGTCATGTTCTCGAGATCGGTAATATTCATTTTTATCTCTGGGGGCGGAGTAATTGCTTCGACTACCGGTTCGTTGTGTTCCATTGTTTTCTCTCTCAATAATATTTTTTCAGTTCATGAAATTGGATAAAGAATGATATCTGTTCCATGTAAATATATTTTCGGAAAAAGCGTATATAAATACGCTGAAGTTTCAGACTTTATTCAAGTGTTCTGTTATGCAAGGGGTAAAGGAGATTGTGATCCCTCGCGCAGTGTATTCCTGGCGATATCAATAAAACCCAGGAATAGGGGATGAGGCCGATTAGGTCTGGATCCGAATTCAGGATGGAATTGGCAACCTAGCATCCAGGGGTGATCGGCTAATTCACAGATTTCAATCAACTTACCGTCGGGAGACATTCCACTGTATACTAATCCGGCTTTCTCAAGCAAATCACGATATTCGTTATTAAATTCATAACGATGGCGATGACGTTCCTGTATTTCCTGTTGCTTGTACACTGCTGCTGCTTTGGTATCAGGCACTAAATGACAGGGGTAATTGCCCAAACGCATCGTTCCGCCCATATTTTTCAGGTTGCGTTGTTCAGGAAGAAAATCTATAACAGGATGCCTGGTATTAGGATTAAACTCAGTCGAATTGGGTTCGCTGCTATTTAATACGTGTCTGGCGAATTCAATGACCATGACCTGCATGCCTAAACAAAGGCCAAGATAAGGTACCTTATTTTTGCGGGCATAGGAAACTGTCTTGATCATCCCTTCGATGCCGCGTTCTCCGAAACCACCGGGCATGACGATTCCCTGGGCGGAACGCAGAAGCAGGTCTGGTTCGGTTTTTTCCAGTTCTTCAGACGGAACCCACTGCAAATTAATGTTCCGATTGTAATGTAAAGCAGCGTGGCAAAGAGCTTCCCGTACCGAGAAGTAGGCATCATGAAGTTCGACATACTTACCTACCAGAGCGATATTGATTGGCTCACGGGACGATTGAAGTCTGTTGACCATTTCCCGCCATTGTGCAAGGTCCTCACCTTCAGCTTTAAGGTTAAGCTTATCGATTAGTAGTCTGCCAAGCCCGGATTCTTCCAGCATAATAGGTACAAAATAGATACTGGCGACAGTCGGCATAGGTATTACACCCGCTTTGGGTACATCGCAGAAAAGAGAAATCTTGGCGCGTAAACTTTCATCCATCGGATAATCACTGCGGCAGACAATAACATCAGGTTGGATACCGATACGACGTAGTTCGTTGACGCTATGCTGAGTGGGCTTGGTTTTCATTTCATGAGAGCTTATCAAGTAAGGAAGGTAGGTCACATGCACATAAAGGACATTGTCACGGCCAACATCATTTCGCATCTGGCGGATGGCTTCTAAAAAAGGCTGGCCTTCAATGTCACCAACCGTGCCCCCGACTTCCACAATAACTACATCGGCAGCCGATTTAGCTGCTAACTGCTTAAATCTTTCTTTTATCTCGCCCACCAGGTGAGGAACGATTTGAATAGTTCCACCTAGAAAATCTCCGTGTCTTTCTTTAGCTATTAAAGAACTATAAATCTGACCGGAGGTGATGTTGGATTGTGCGGTCAGTTCAATATCAATGAAGCGTTCATAGTTGCCAAGGTCGAGGTCAGTTTCTGCACCATCTTTAGTGACAAAGACTTCACCGTGCTGGTAAGGTGACATGGTGCCGGGGTCAACGTTTAGATATGGATCGAGTTTCAAAACAGAAACAGAGACTTTTCGACTTTTCAGGATAGTCCCTATTGAAGCGACGGTTATACCCTTGCCAACAGAACTTACAACACCGCCAGTTACGAAGATAAACTTTGACATAAAATAAAAAAAGTACGCAGCCTTAATTTTAGAGTTGAATACTTTAACTAATGCAGAGAAATATTGCTTTCAGAAACTTGCCAGGAGAGGTTATTATTTAAAACATAATTATTATAGGTACTTTAAAAAGAGTTTGTCAAGTTTATTGATTAAACATAATGTTAGGAAAGATTTGGATCAGCCGACGAGATTTTTTATTAGCGTTTTGGTATTATATTAGTTATTGTACAAAAGAAAATGAATATGTTAATGTATACAGTTAGTTTCTAGAGGCGCAGGAAGCCATAAGAATACAACAGGCTGGTTCCGGTTTATTAGTAAGGCGAGTCTTCAAGAAACGTATCTGATTGAAAGTCGGAACTATTTTTACAAAAGAAGAGCAGACAATTGGTAGAAAGACAATCCACTAGAAAAGCTTATATAACAGTAAATGCGGAAAAATGTAAAGGCTGCCGGTATTGCATAGCGGTTTGCTCCTATCAAATCATCGGTGTAACCAATCGCCTGAATCAGATCGGGTCTATCCCGGTTGAAGTCATTTCAACCAGGGCCGGACTTTGTACAGGCTGCGGAACATGCGCTTTGATGTGTCCAGATACCGCCATATCCGTCTTTTCTACCGAAGGGGAAGCTGCCCTTTCTTGATTGATAGGTTAATCTTACCCGGAGGTAAAAGTGCAAAAAAAAGTCCTGATGGGCGGTAATGTATCAATTGCAGAAGGAGCGATTCTAGCCGGTTGCCGTGCTTATTTCGGGTATCCTATTACCCCACAGAATGAAATACTAGAACATCTTTCAAAACGCCTGCCCGAAATGGGAAGGGTTTTTATACAAACCGAGAGCGAATTGGCAGCCATAAATATGGTCTTCGGCGCAGGGGCTGCCGGTGTGCGAGCTATGACTTCTACGTCTAGCCCGGGTTTTTCTTTGCAGCAGGAAGGTATTTCCTATATGGCAGGAGCAGAAATTCCGGGTGTGATTGTGAATGTTATGAGAGGCGGTCCAGGTCTCGGCAATATCGGTGGTGCGCAGGGCGATTATTTTCAAGCCGTGAAAGGCGGTGGTCACGGGGATTATAGAATGATTATTCTGGCCCCGGCCTCTGTTCAGGAGATGATGGATCTGACTATGCTGGCCTTTGAACTGGCAGACAAATACCGCAATCCAGTTATATTACTGGTAGATGGGTTTCTTGGGCAGGCCATGGAACCGGTTATTTTAAGAACACCCGTTACTGAACTTCCCGCCAAACCGTGGGCGATTACTGGAGCGCGCGGGAGAACAAAGAATATTATCAATTCTTTTGAGATGGATCCGGTTAATTTCCCGCCGCGGGTGAAACTACTTCTGGATAAATATGAAGAAATGCGCAGCAAAGAGGTACGTTATGAAAGCATGCTGCTTGAGGATGCCGATGTTGCTGTGGTGGCTTATGGAAGCGCCAGCCGTGCGGCTATGTCGGCAGTCACACTAGCTCGCGCAGAAGGTATCAAAGCCGGGTTATTCAGACCAATCACTCTTTTCCCATTTCCGGAGAAATCTTTGGCGGACTTGTCAGGAAGGATTAAAAATATTCTGGTTGCTGAATTAAGCTCTGGCCAGATGATTGAAGATGTGAGGCTAGCGGTTGGTCCAGGTTGCAAGGTGGGCCTGGTCAACCGGTATGGCGGAGTATCTTTGCCTGCTGAAGAAATTCTGGATTCGCTGAGAAATATAGCTTGAAAGCGCAGGTTATTGTTGCTGAGGAATAATTAAGATTGGAAAAAGTTATATATACTAAACCTGAAGTATTGGAAGACCGCGTTTCCCATTACTGCGCAGGTTGCGGTCATGGAATCGTGCAGCGACTGGTGGCTGAGGCAATAGATGCTTTGAATATTCGTGAGCAGGCGGTCTGCGTAGCTTCTATCGGCTGTTCTGTCACATCTTATAACTATTTTAAATGCGACGGCGTAGAATCGGCACATGGGCGTGCTCCAGCTGTTGCAACTGCAATTAAACGCTGTCGTCCAGATTTATTTCCTTTTACTATACAGGGTGACGGTGACCTGGCAGCTATCGGTACGGCTGAAACGGTACATGCCTGCGCCAGGGCTGAGAATATCGTAATCTTTTTCGTTAACAATGCGATCTATGGAATGACAGGTGGTCAAATGGCGCCGACCACCTTGGTTGGTATGAATTCTACCTCTACACCCGGCGGACGGAAAGCTGCCTCATCTGGATATCCTATCAGGGTCTGCGAAATGTTGGCGACGCTGGATGGCCCAGCTTTTATCACCAGAGT
>CAITCX010000473.1 GCA_903890885.1 uncultured Dehalococcoidia bacterium | reverse complement strand
GGTAGCGTCAGAGCGGTTCTTGAATCGGCTGGAGTCAAAGATGTATTAACTAAATCTATGGGAAGTTCGAACAGGATAAATGTTGCTAGAGCCACGCTTCTAGCTTTGAAAAGTCTTAGGGATCCTGTAGAGGAACTTGCTAAAAGGAAACCACCCACGAAAGTGGAGGAGGTAGCAACTGGTGGCTAAATTAAGAATTACCTTGGTAAAGAGCGCAAACGGATATAGTCCTGACCAGGTCAGTACGGTTAAAACCCTAGGTTTACGCAAAATAAATCAGTTTGTTGTTCGAGAAGATTCTCTTTGCCTGCGCGGACAGGTTATGAAAGTGAAACATCTAGTGATTGTAAAGGAAGAAGCAGATGCGGCAAAATGAATTGTATCCGGCTCTGGGTTCACAGAAAAATCGTAAACGTGTTGGTAGAGGCAATGGAAGCGGTCATGGTACTTTTTCAGGCCGCGGTATTAAGGGCCAAAAATCCCGTTCAGGTGTTCAAATACAACGTGGGTTTGAAGGCGGTCAGCTTCCTATAATCAAGAGATTGCCTAGGAAAAGAGGTTTTTATAATGCGTTCAGGGTAGCTTATAGCCCAGTCAATGTAGGGGCTCTAAGTATGTTTGATGCCGGGACCGAAATAACTCCTGAAAAATTATTTGAAGCGGGACTTATTGAATCTCTTGTAAAGCCAGTTAAAGTTTTAGCCGATGGCGAACTTAAGACTGCCGTTACTGTAAAAGCAAGCAAATTTTCAGCAGCCGCTAAAGCTAAAATCGAAGCTGCCGGCGGTAAAGTGGAGGAAATTTGAGCAGTAATCCTAGCCAAGGAATGCCTAGACTTTTTCAGGCAATGAAAGATGCTTTCAGCCTGCCCGATTTGAGAACACGGGTTTTGTTCACTATTGGTGTATTGATTCTGTTCCGTTTGATTGCCCATGTACCCTTGCCAGGAGTTAATTTAGCTGCGCTGGCAGATGTGTTCAGCAAAAACCAGCTTCTGGGTATGCTGGATCTTTTTAGCGGAGGAGCTTTAAGAAACTTCAGTATAGCCGCTATGGGTGTGTATCCCTATATCACGGCTACCATCATTATGACTATCCTGGTTCCGGTAATACCGAAACTGCAGGCTTTGTCTATGGAAGGGGAGTCAGGCCGGAACAAAATCAACATGATTTCTCACTGGCTGACGATCCCACTGGGAGCTTTGGAAGCTTACGGTCAATTAACATATTTAAGAAGCCAGGGCGTTATTGGTGACACTGCGGTGTTACCGATGATTACTATGATAACTGCAATGGTGGCCGGCACGGTATTGCTGATCTGGCTGGGTGAGTTGATCACCGAACATGGAATTGGTAATGGTATTTCAATTATCATTTTTGGTGGTATCGTTGCCAGTTATCCACAGTTAATTAGCCAAGCTGGATTGGTTGGAGGCGGCAATGTCGTTGGTCTGGTATTCTTTGGTTTGATTTTGTTGGCTACCGTGGTTATGATCGTTTATTTCACTGAAGCCCACCGTCGGGTTCCCGTGCACTATGCCAAGAGTGTGTTCCGAGGCGGGAAGATGTATAAGCAATCCGGTGCTACTCATATACCACTAAGGGTAAATACCGCTGGAATGATCCCGCTTATCTTCGCTATGTCCCTGGTACTTTTTCCAGGTATCGTAGCTACCTATTTTATGGCTCGTGGCAGTGATGCTCCTAATTTTGCTAACACTATCTATAACTGGTTTAGCCCTAATACGGCTTTACCCGTTGGTATTTTTTATTGGGCGCTGTACTTTCTATTAACCATAGGGTTCGCGTTCTTTTACACTTACATCATTTTCCAACAGCAGGACCTGCCAGGAACTTTGCAGAAACAGGGAGGTTTTATCCCGGGCATTCGACCTGGTTCACAAACTAAAAAATATCTGGATACAGTTATCGGGCATATTACCTGGGCTGGTGCCTTATTCCTGGGTTTGGTAGCCGTAGTTCCCTTTCTTATTCAGATTATTACAGGAATACATTTACAATTTTCAAGCATGGGTTTGATAATTGTAGTTGGCGTTGTACTGGATACTATGAAACAACTAGAAGCCCAATTAGTCATGCGCCGTTATGAAGGTTTCATCAAATAGTAGAAAAGGATATACACCGATGTATATAGTCTTGTTGGGTGCTCCTGGTGCAGGCAAAGGTACTCAAGCCGGGGCTTTAACGCAGGAATTGAAGTTAGCGCACATTGCTTCGGGTGATTTGTTCCGGCAGGCCTTAGGCAAGGGCACAGAGCTTGGCCTTCAGGCCAAGGCCTATATGGAGAAGGGCCAGTTAGTTCCCAATGAGATTACCATCAAAATGGTTCTAGAGCGGATAACCTCTCCTGATTGTGCTGCCGGGATAATCCTGGATGGGTTTCCTCGCAATGTGGAGCAGGCAAAGGCTCTGGACGAAGCGTTAAAATTACAGAAGAAAGGCATTGACTATGCCGTGTATATCAAGGTTTCTGAGGGTGAATTATTAAAGAGATTAACTGGTCGGTGGATTTGTCGCAAATGTCAGGCACCTTTTCATGAAGTTTCCTCTCCACCCAAGACCAAAGGGAAATGCGATAAATGCGGAGGCGAACTTTATCAGAGGGCGGATGACAACACTGAGACGATTAAAAAAAGACTGGAAGTATTTTTTGCTGAAACAGCGCCATTGATAGAGTATTATTCTAGAACTAACAAGCTTATGGAAGTGCAGGGCGAAGGCAGTATGGAAGATATCAGCGCGAGAATCATTTCTGCGCTGAGAGCTAAGAATCAAAAAAAATAATGGCAATAACAATCAAAACTGAGCGGGAAATCGCCTTGATGCGACAGGCCGGGAAGATAGTGGCCAGAGTGCTCGGGCAACTGGTAGAAGCAGTTAGGCCAGGTTTAAAAACTGAAGAGTTGGATCTTATAGCAGAGAGAGAAATAAGGCTGCTGGGCGGGACACCATCATTTAAGGGCTATCACGGATATCCGTCCAGTTTATGTGTTTCGATCAATGATGAGATAGTGCATGGTATTCCAGGGGAAAGGGTGATCCAGGCCGGCGACATAGTATCGCTGGATTTGGGAGCTATTTATCAGGGATATCAGGGAGATGCTGCCCGTACTGTAGGGGTTGGTTCGGTTAGTCTGAAGGCCGAAGCCTTGATGCAAGCCGCTCAGGGAGCCTTAAAAGCAGGTATTCTGCTAGGACGGCAGGGCAATCGACTGGGAGATATATCAGCGGCCGTGCAGCAGTATGCTGAGTCGAAAGGGTTTGCGGTGGTCCGCGAATATACCGGGCACGGTATCGGCCGGGAAATGCACGAAGAACCGTTGATTCCTAATTTCGGGTCACCAGGCGCAGGGCCTATCCTGAAAAAGGGTATGACTCTGGCAATTGAGCCAATGCTGAATGCCGGAGATTGGCGGACTCGTGTGGGAAGTAATAAGTGGACAGTTTCTACGGTAGACGGAAGTTTATCGGCGCATTTTGAAGATACGGTTTTAATTACAGACGGCGATCCGGAAGTGCTGACCGTCGTTTAACTACAATAAACATGGTTATAATGGGAGTATATGCCGAAGAAAGAGGCAATAGAAGTAGAAGGAACGGTTATTGAAGCTCTGCCTAATGCTAATTTTTGGGTAGAGTTGCCCAATGCCCACCGGGTATTAGCGCATATTTCTGGCAGGATGCGGATGCACTATATACGTATACTCCCTGGAGACCGTGTATTAATCGAGTTATCTCCTTACGATCTGACCCGCGGAAGGATAACCTACCGTTTGGAATAGAAGTTGGGGAAAACTGGATTATTTGTACTCATTTGTAGTACAATATTATGTTGCGTCTAAAAAGTAAGTTATCAAACCGGTTTACGCAGGGTAGCCGGTTAAATACAGGTAAGGTTGAGAAAGAATAACTATGAAAGTTAGAACTTCAGTGAAAACCAGATGTGAAAAGTGCCGGGTTATCAAACGACACGGGATTGTTAGAGTGATCTGCACCAATCCCAAACATAAACAGAGACAGGGTTAGAAGGACAAGGAGGAAGTCAATGCCGCGTATTTCTGGTGTGGATATACCCCGTAATAAACAAATATGGGTCTCGTTGCAGTATCTATACGGCGTGGGCCCCACGAATAGCAAAGTGATTTTGGATAAAGCCGGCATCAAGCATGAAACCAAGGCTGATGCATTGACAGAAGAAGAGATCGCTAAAATCCGAGAGATCATTGATCGTGAGGTGCCGGTAGAAGGTGATCTGCGTAAAGAGATTAACCTGAACATACGGCGCTTAATTGAAGTAGGAAGTTACCGCGGTACGCGGCATCGCCGCAGTTTGCCTGTCAGAGGACAGCGGACCAGAACGAACGCCAGAACCAGGAGAGGCACCAGAAAGACAGTAGCCGGACGCGGTCAAAAACGCGGCGCTACTAAGAAATAAAAATTATTTTAAAATATTGAACTGGTTAGCGGATTATTCAGGAGGAAGGCATGGCCAAGCAGGCTAAAACAAAAAGAAGAGAGAAAAAATCGGTAGTTAATGGTAAGGCTTTTATACAGTCAACTTTTAACAATACCATTGTAACGCTGTCAGATCCTCAGGGGAATATATTATCCTGGGGCAGCGCCGGGTCATCCGGATTCAAAGGTTCACGTAAAGGTACACCTTATGCGGCTCAGATGGCTGCGCAAGGAGCCGCCCGCAAAGCCATGGAACAGGGTTTGCGCCAGATCGAGGTGTTTGTAAAAGGACCTGGCAGCGGACGTGAAGCAGCTATCCGCTCTCTCCAGAGTTCCGGCCTGTATATCACTATCATCCGGGATGTAACCCCGGTGCCTCATAATGGTTGTCGCCCTCCCAAGAGACGGAGAGTATAGGAGCTGAAATGGCAAGATTTGTTGGACCTGTATGTAGATTATGCCGCCGCAGCGGTGATAAATTAATGTTAAAAGGCGATCGTTGTTTCAGCCCCAAGTGTGCGGCTGATAAGCGCAATAAACCGCCTGGGCCTCATGCTGTAACACGACGCAGAGTGTCTGATAGAGGTGTGCAGCTCAGAGAGAAACAAAAAGCCAAGTATGTATATGGTCTTTTTGAAAGACAGTTTAAGAGGTTTTTCGGCGAAGCTGAAAAGCAGGTGGGTATCACTGGCAACAATCTGGTGGTTTTATTGGAAAGACGTCTGGATAATGTTGTATACAAATTAGGTTTCGCTGATTCACGTGCCCAAGCTCGTCAGCTGGTTTTACACGGTCATCTTCTGGTTAATGATCATAAACTAAACGTTGCTTCCGCTCTGGTTAAACCGGGGGACGTCATAAAATGGCGAGAAGGCAGCAAAAAGACCGAGTATTTTAAGATTTTGGTTGAGGGTATTAAAGCCAAGACCGTACCTGCCTGGTTAAGCCTGGATCGGCAAAGCCTGGTAGGTCAGGTGGTGGGCGTGCCGTCATCTGATGTTGTAGAAGCTAAGTTTGAAACTACCAGCGTGGTCGAGTGGTATTCAAGATAAATCTGATTGGTAAGTATAACATGGAGGTAGTACCTTGTCTCCGTTAACATTACCTCGAATAGAGTGTATAGAGAGCAAAGGTAACTTTGGCCGGTTCTCGGTTGAACCCCTTGATAAAGGGTTAGGTATCACACTGGGTAACTCATTGCGGCGTATGCTGCTAGGTTATCTGCCGGGCGCTGCCATAACCTCGGTAAAGATCGAAGGCATCCAGCATGAGTTTTCGACCATTCCCGATATGAAAGAAGATACCATTGAGTTTTTACTGAATGTAAAGGCAATTCGCCTGAAAGCGCTATCAGGTCGTCCGGGCAAGTTAATAATGGAAGTAAATCGTGAAGGCGAAGTTCATGTCTCCGATATCAGGGGATCAGATGATTTCGAGATTGTAGATCCTGAACAATATCTGGCGACACTGGATACTGCGGACGCCAAGCTTTATGTTGAGTTCAATGTTGAATTGGGTGAAGGTTTCCGGCAGGCCGATACCAATGCTAATCTGCCTATAGGGGTTATCCCGGTAGATGCCATTTTTTCGCCCATTCGTAAAGTCAATTTCACTATCGAGCCTGTTCATATGGGCCGTGAAACCAGCCGGGAACGCATGTACCTGGATATTTGGACCGATGGCACAATTTCGCCAGTAGAGGCTGTCAGCCGCAGCTCCGAGCTTCTGGTGCAACAGCTATCTCCGTTTGTTGGTCTAGCTCAGGCATCACAGGTACAAATAGAGAAGAAAGCTGTAATTACTGATATACCGGATGAGAAATTGAATATGCCGGTGGAAGAGTTAGATTTGTCCGTGAGGACTATGAACAGCCTGCGCAGGGGCGGCATCGCTACAGTAGGAGAGTTGGTTTTCAAGGGCGAAAAAGAACTTTTAGGATTGAGGAACTTCGGGCAGAAATCCCGGCAGGAAGTTGAAGAACGTTTGAAAGTTTTGGGGTTGACCCTGGTTGCCAGCGTAAAAGGTAAAGACGAGGCTGAAATCCCAATTGAAGAAGAAAGCGAAGACGAAGAAGAATAAATCTATTAGATTCTGATATATCCTAAATTAACTGAGGAAAAGTAAAAATGAGACATGGCGTAGTTAGTGGAAGATTTGATAGACCGATTGGTTACCGGCAGATGATGTTCCGGAACCTGGTCACTGAAATATTGGATCATGAGAAAATTAAAACTACTGAACCCAAGGCCAAGGCAGTTCGCGGTATGGCTGAAAAGATGATTACACTGGCCAAATCCGGTGAACTGCATGATCGTAGACAGGCCCTGTCCTTTATTACGGATAAAAAGGTAGCTGCAAAATTGTTTGCTGAGCTAGGTCCCAGGTATGCCCAGCGCAGCGGAGGATACACCCGCATAGTTAAATTAGGTACGCGGTTAGGCGACGGCGCGTCAATAGTTCAAATCGAGTTGGTATAAAAACGCGGAAACAGGTGAGGTGCCGGACTTCCAGGAGAATTTGAAGAGCGATCTCATTAAAGTGGTTCTGGTACTGGAATACGAAGGCACAAACTACTGCGGATTTCAGTTTCAGGATAATGTAAAAACAGTTCAAG
>CAITCX010000472.1 GCA_903890885.1 uncultured Dehalococcoidia bacterium | reverse complement strand
AGACATACATCTCTGGTTGCGAAAATTTACCATTTTTAATTAATTGCACACCTGCCATCGTATAAACACGTCCTGCGGAAGAAATTCCGTGATCCTCGTTGCAAAATTTATTGCCCAGCTGCGGGAAAGCCTTGGGTAACGCGGCGCGGATTGCATAAACATCATCTACCGTATTTGCGGCTTGGATTGCACTGGCCAGATAATAGATACTATCGTAATGCTGGACAGCCTCCCAGGTGGTAGGCCTTCTATAGGTTGCCTTGTACTTTTTATCAAAGATCGGAGCTGCCGGTGTGAGAAGAGTGGGAAGGCTTACTACCCCGATCGAGTTTTCCATCAAACTCGTACCATCCAGCATCTGGGCGATATAATCAAATTTGGCCTGTTCAATGAGCAGGAATCCACCTTTGTAACCCATATTGCGTGATTGTTCAATGACCACGGCGGTTGTGGCCGAAGGACCGCCGATGAGCATAACATCTGGGTTTGTCGCCAAAGCAGCAGTCAGAGGTGCGGTAAAATCCGTTTTGGTGTAGTAATTGGCAGGCTTATCGGCCGTGATCGTACCACCGATTTTTTTCCAGTAGGTTCCGAAATCTTCCCGCCAATCATCACCGTAAGATCCAAGAGCTACAACCATAGCCGCCTTGCGCCAGCCGCGTTCCCAGGCCATCTCGGCAAAGAGCTGAACATAAATTGTAGAAGGAGCATTCATAACTACCTGCAATTTATTGCCCGTCTGGGTGGCTTTGGGGCTACTTGAATAATCCATATAAATAAACTCGTTGCACTCTTCCTGGTTAATTTTACTTAACGTCGCTTGTTGTAACCCGGTATCATATATAACCAAGGCATTTTTTGCCAGTAATTGACGGGCATTACTAATGGAGAGGTTAGGATCTGCCTTGTTGTCAAGTTTTTCCAGTCTAAAAAGGAGCTTCTGTCCTTCGACGGTAATGCCCCCGGCTGCGTTCAATTCGTTAATGGCCATGTCCAGCCCGGTAAAGCAATCCTGCCCGTATTCGACAGCCGGACCACTCAGTGGGCCGGAAAATCCGATTACTATGTCGGCAGCCCGACTAACCGATGTCCACGACATCATCAATAATACGGTCGATAAGAAGATAATTCCTTTTAAACGCTTCATTTTTCTCCTCCTCTTTTTTAAATACATGTTATTATATTTAATAAATACTACAAGTTCATTGTCGAGTCAACTTTATGTCAACATTATGAAACATATTTTAAACGGTACTTGACGCCTCGCAATTATTTAACCCCAGTCGTTTCGCGGGATCCTGGCGGTAGTATTCTTTCAATACTCGATAAAGGTCGGGCGCGTGTTTGATCATTAAATGGGGTTGATCAAAAAACTGTTCGGTGGCCACGGCGAAGAATTCAGCCTCATTCGTCGCGCCGTAGTCATTGAGGAAAGATTTCCTGCCTTGTTCGGCGTCCTGCCTGAGCTGGAGATATTCACGGGAACATGTCCACACCCAGTCACGGTATTCAGCCCTGTTCCGCAGCGGGGGAGTGCCGTCAGCGGCACCGTCAAGCATATCCAGT
>CAITCX010000471.1 GCA_903890885.1 uncultured Dehalococcoidia bacterium | reverse complement strand
GTGGAGGCGCTGTTACGGGCAGGGTCACGGGTGTACTGGTAACACCGGAAAGGGTTGCTGTGATATTGGTACTGCCTCCTCCAATGCCAGTGGCTAAGCCGGAAGCTGAGATAGTTGCAAACGAAGTGTTAGAGCTATTCCAGTCCACCTTCGAAGTAAGGTCGGCCTGAAAACCATCGTCATAGGTCCCGGTCGCCTGGAATTGAAGTTTGGAGCCAACCAGTAAACTGGCCGGGGCAGCTGGCCTAATGGCAATTGAGCTTAAGACCGATGTTTGCGGAATATAGTCTACGGCTACACTCTTATTTTCCAGCGCATTTATAACTGCCATATCTTTAGAACCTGTACTGATATCCAGATAATTATAACTTACGTATACCTGATTCAATTGGGTTAGCCCGGTTAAAGGCGAGATATCAATTAGATCGTTAACCTCAATATACAGAGCTTGCAAATTGGTTAGACCGGATAAGGGGGAGATATCGCTGATATAGTTAACACCCAGATCCAGAACTTGCAATTGAGTTAGATCGGATAAGGGGTAGATATCGTTGATCTGGTTCCCATAAAGGTAGAGGTAGGATAAATTGGTTAAGGTATTCAATGATGATATATCGTTGATCTGGTTATACTTCAGCTCCAGAGTCTCCAATGCAGTTAGCTTAGATAAGCCAGAGACGTCGCTAATATCGTTTCCTGATAAATAAAGTGTGTTCAATTGAGTTAGGTTGGATAAGGAGGATGTTTCACTGATTTGATTCCAATCAAGGTTGAGGCTAGTTAAGCTGGTCAATGAAGTTAATGGTGAAATATCGTCGATATTGTTTGAATACAGGTTCAAACTCTGCAATAGAGTAAGACTCTTTAGAGCGGAAAGATCGCTGATCTGGGTATCATCCAAATTAAGGTTAGTTAAATTGGTCAATTTAGCCAGTGGGCTAATAACGCTGATATTATTTGAACTCAGGACCAGATTGAATAATGAGGTTAGACCGGATAGGCTGGATATATCGCTGATTTTATAGTTCCAACCCAGGTTGAGTTCAAGTAATTTGGTTAGTGATGCCAATTCTGAAATATCGCCGATCTGGTTAAAACTCAAATAAAGGTTCGTCAGATTAGTGCAATAATGCAACCCTGTCAAATCGGTAATGCCCTGATTACTGGCTGCCAAATAAGTGATTGACTGCGCATCAGCCAGGGTGATGTCCCCACTGGATCTACCAAGCGCCGCCAGAATGGCAGCCTTCAGCTTGGGATCAGGGAAAGTGACGATACCCTTTTTTGTAACAGTCAAAGTCACAGTGTCGCTGGTGATTCCAGATAAATCTGCCCTAATATCGGTGCTCCCGACCGCTACACCGGTGGCCAAGCCGCCGGAAGAGATGGTAGCAATCCCAGTGTGGGAACTGCTCCACGTTACCTGCGAAGTAATGTCCGCGGTTGAATTGTCGGAATAAGTCCCGGTCGCGTCGAACTGCTGATCTGCGCCGACCGCTAAATTATCTGGAGATGCTGGTGTCACTGCAATGGAGCTAAGCGCCGGTGCAGGCGCTCCTACGGTCAGAGTGACAGAGTTACTGTGAATTCCGAACAAATATGCCGAAATAATGCTCTGGCCAGCCGAAACTCCTTTCGTTAAGCCGTTCCAATTGACGGTGGCTACACCATTATAGGAATAATTCCACACACCCAGATACATCTGTGAGGTAATGTCTGCAGTTGAATTGTCTGAATATGTACCGGTAACCGTAAACTGTTGATAAGAACCCACCGCTAATATATCTGGGGAGGCCGGTGCTAACGCGATGGAAACCAGCGTTTTTGTTAAAGTAAAGGTATCAGCGCTGTAACACCATTGGTAATTCCCCGTTTGATAATTATAGCAATATACGCCAATAACACCGGTAGAACCGTTGCCTACCCAGGCAGTCTGCTGTGTATCCGTATCCGTATAGTAACCCCGGCTGGCGGCATCGCTGTCGCCAAACATAATTTCAGCGACCCACCTCAAGTTGGTGCCGTAAATGGTCACCTGGGTACCCGGGGGACCGGAGGTGGGAAAAAAGGAAGTGATGGTTGGTGGTGGATATCCAAATGCTGCCACAGGGTTCATCCCGCTGGACCCCAGCAGACACATCGCCAAAAATACCGGCAGAATTACCTTCATTAAGATTTTCACAAAATCTCTCCTCGTTATTCCAACCGGTTATTTTTCAAATTCAGCAGAAAATCGAAGTCAGCAAATGATATTATAAACAAGGAATTTTAGAAAAACATCCGTCTAATGGCTGATTTGCGAAAATCGATGATATGAGCCATTTGGCCTATATATGGCTTTACATGAATGCAAAAAGGTCAGAATTAGTTACTGAAAGATGGGTGATGCGTTGAGTACCAGACGGCTATCTGGGAACGAGAATGAATCCCGAGCTTGTTCAGGATATGCCGGACATGTGTATCCACCGTGCGCTTGGAGACCTGGAGTTCCGGGGCAATCAGGCGGTTACTGTAGCCGCGTGCAATCAGCCCGGCCACCTCTAGCTCACGGGCGCTCAGGTGAGTGGGCTTAGATATTTTTGACGTAATATCATTCGACCTTTGCAAGGCCTCAGGACTTAATACCCAGGAGACAGCCTCGTTAAAGGAAAACTTCTGGGCAGATGCGCGGGCCAACATCAGAGCATCTTCACCGAGGTCCGTCCTCACTGCCGCCATAATTTGTTCATAGTTATGGTCAACATCCCAATGGACAACGCCGATCCGTGAACGCAGTTCGGCGGCGGTACCCAATAAAAGGACTGCGTAGCTATACTCTTTGCGAGCCCAGGCTGCCTGCCCCAAAAAATCGAGGCTAATAGTAATGATTTCCCGGTATTCCACTGCCTGGCAGGCACGTAATCCTGCCAGGATGATTTTGGTAGCGCGTTCGATCTCCCCCAGGCCGAGGACCGCTCGTCCCCAATAAACGGATATGATAGAAACGAATGAAGGGTCCCCCTGCCGCTTAGCCAGTGATAAAGCCTCTTCGAGCAAGATTACCGCGGACTGGTGATCGCCCTGAAAACTGGCAAAGCGGCCCTGCCACAAGAGGGCCATGTACAGAGCACGGGGTTCTTGCCCGGCCTTTGATCTGGTTAAAGTAAGGGCTTCCTCGAAAAACGCCGCCGCCTGCTGGAAGTTTCCCTGGGCCTGGGCGTGAATACCCATGGCCATTAACGCAGCAGAGGCATCCAGAATATCGCCCAGATCAAGGGCGAAAGTTCGGCACTCTTCTGCCATGGTCTGGGCACCGGCCCAGTCTGCCTGACGTTCTGCCAGCAGAACTGCTTCCATCAAAGACCTGGCCCTGGCAATTGTATGCTGCGGGGCTAAAAGCAAGAGACCTATAATTATGGTGAGTCCTTCGCTAACATGGCCCCGGATATCCCAAAAACGGGAGAGGGCCGCCCATAAGCGTAATCCCGCCTCAGCTTCGTCCGGTCTTGTATGGCTCCACTCCAGCGCTGCCCAGATATTGCCAAAATCAGCCTCAATTTGATCCAGCCATCCAGACAATCCCGGTCCCCAGAGATTGGGTTCGCCCTGTTCTGCCCAGGCCAGGAACCAGTCCCGGTGAAGCTTTCTCAGATATTCTTCTTCGCCGGCAGCCTGTAACCGGGCTCTGGCATATTCCCGGGTTGTTTCAAGAAGCCGGTAGCGCATTCCACCGTCCGGTTGCTCTTGAACCGATACCAGTGAACGTGAAACCAGCCGCTCCAGCGAGGGTAATAATTCGGATGCTTTTAACCCATCCGTTACGCAGACTCTCTCCACCGCCTGAATAGTACAGCCACCGGCAAATACCGAAAGGGACCTGAACAGGCATTGCTCCTGGCGGGAAAGCAGATCATAGCTCCAATCTATGGCTGCCCGTAAAGTTCGGTGACGGACTGGAGTTTCCAATGCCCTATCAACCAGGAAATCCAGACGGTCAATCAGGTGGGCTAAAAGATTTTTGGGTCCCAGCAGACTAATATAGGGCGCGGCCAGCTCGATAGCCAGCGGCAGACCATCTAAGTGGACACTTAACTCAGCCACTGCCCGGTAATTCTTATCCGTCAGTGTGAAGCCAGGATCACGAAAACGCGCACGCTGTATAAAGAGATTAACCGCCGGTATTTGTGCCAGAGTGTTGATGGATGGAAGTGAATCTAACTCAGGAACCTGCAAGGGCGGGACAGGGAAGACATTCTCACATTTCAAATTTAGAATTTCTCGGCTGGTAGCCAGCACCTTCAGATGGCGGCAGGCATTGATCAAACTGCTCAGCTCAGGCATTGCCGCCAAAACATGCTCGCAATTATCTAGCACCAGTAGCGATGGCCGTGCCCCTATTGCTCCAGCTATTTGCTCCGAAATCATATTCGGATTCCCTTCAATGACACCGAAAGAGCGAGCAATGGAGGGAAATACCTGAGCGGGGACGGCTAGAGCCGAAAGGTCAACGAAATTAATTTGGGTAAAAACCTGCCGGAGTTCGTCAGTTACCGCCAGCGCCAAGCTGGTTTTGCCAACCCCGGC
>CAITCX010000470.1 GCA_903890885.1 uncultured Dehalococcoidia bacterium | reverse complement strand
TTAAACGTAGTAAGCAGTAAATCAATCGCTTATTTTCAATTTCTTAGACTCTTTTCCATGAATTTTTGAGATGACTGAAAAAAACAACTACGAATTTCCCCCATCGTCCAGATACCGGCCAGATACCAGTTCCTGGCCAATATTGCATGAGGAATACCTCTATTCCGAAAATGAAATATCTAGAGAATCTATTTGAGAGTGGAAGTCTCTCTCTATTCTATTTGAGAATCTTTTTAGTTCCTATTGCCTCAAGTTCTCCGACATAGCGGTCAAGACGGATTGTAGATGCCCGCCGATTCAGAATTGTTAAATACGGTATTCGTCTTTCTTCCGGGTGACAACTTCTATTATATATACAGGGGAAGCGGGAAAAAAAGGAGGGTGAGAGAGAGATAACCATCCTCGCTTCAAATTTACCGAAAGCTTTATCTGTAACATAATCAGGTTTAACACCTTTTATCTTTAGCAGTCCTTTTTCAATTTCCTTGATCATAAGTCCTCCGGTCTTGTCCCTAACTGCTTCGTAAACCTCACAGATCCTGGTTTTATCTGTATCCGTAGATAAGTTTTCATCTTGCAAATTTGCTTAAGACAAATTGTAATTAGGTCTAATAACTGGTTGCGCTATTTTAAGAGGTCGCCGGCGACATGACCTTTGGATAGATACCCGTCAAATACCAGCCAGATACCCGATCCACTATTTCCTGGTTAATACCGCCATACCAATTGCTGCTTCCGCCAAGAAAGAGGCAAATGAACCACTTCGCCCACTTCAGGTAAAGAATATCCCGGGTCTGTATAACCCGGATACCAACTATTGAATATTACCCGATCACAATTGCAGCCATAGCGAACAGAAGACGCCACCTTGCGAGGCACGAGATAAAAACCGGATTCCTACCGGTCCTGACAGGGCCTTTCTTTTGAATAAAACTCCTCAGTTTTATTCGCCTCCTTTCGTTACTTCATCTAACAGCCTGGTTAGAGTCTTTTCATAATCTATATCATAAAATCCCGGAAGATACTGCTGACGCACGGATATGATATATTTTATTTTTTTCTCGTAATCCAATTTTTGGATTCTCCCCACAAACTCTCGCTCATGAGGTAAGGTGGGAATGGGAAATAAGTTGGGAGTGATAAATTTTAACGCCATGAGATAACTACCAATGGCTTTAGATGACATAGCGGGTTCCCCTAAGGAATGATAAATTGTTCTCATCTCCCAAAATCTAACCTCTATCACGGGAGATAATAACTCCTCCCAAGAGGGCTCATGATGGTTCTTTAACGTCAGAGTATCATTAATATGGATCATTTGATCTCTCAGTAGTTCTCCGCTATAGTCGCGCATAGATTTGGAGTTCTGTTGTAGAACGGCTGCATCCAGGTCACTGAAGTCCGGCTCTTTAATACCGGCGATTGAGTCTATTTTTTCTCGATAAGCGTAGATCTCTGACCAGGTGGCTAACATATTCGATTTATAAAATAGTTCCAGTTTTGGATTACTCA
>CAITCX010000469.1 GCA_903890885.1 uncultured Dehalococcoidia bacterium | reverse complement strand
CGGCCTGGCAGCCGGCAAGGGCGTAATAATGGCAGAAAGCCTGGAGCAGGCCATCCAGGCTGTCTCCAATATTCTCAAATCCAGGGCCTTCGGCTCTGCCGGAGATAAAGTCATCATCGAAGAAAAACTGAGCGGCCAGGAAATGAGTTTCTTCGCTGTGACCGACGGGAAGAGCGTGCTGCCTACCGTATCCGCCTGTGACTATAAAAGGATCAATGACGGAGACCGTGGACCGAACACCGGAGGCATGGGGAGTTACAGCCCGCCCTATTTTTACACACCCGAGCTTGGGAAAAAGATTATTTCTAAAATCATCGAGCCCACCATCAAGGCCATGGCAGCAGAAAACTGCCCTTACCAGGGCGTGCTGTATGCCGGCCTGATGATCAATAACGGAGAACCCAAATTACTGGAGTATAATGCCCGCTTCGGGGACCCGGAATGCCAGATCATCATGCCGCGCTTGAAATCCGACTTACTGGAAATAATAACGGCCACCATAGAGGGGAAATTAGAAACGGTAAAACCGGTTTGGAGCAGCGAGGTGTGCGTGGGAGTGGTGACGGCCTCAGCCGGTTATCCTGGAGAATACAAGACCGGTTTACCTATCAGCGGATTGAATGAGGTGGATAAAGATATTCTGGTTTTCCAGGCCGGAACAAAAAAAGGCGACAAACCCGGTGAAGTGCTGACCAACGGGGGCCGTGTTTTAACTGTAGCGGCAACCGGCAAGAGCATAGATGAAGCCAGAAAAAAGATTTATAACAATCTCCCCAGGATTCACTTTGAAGGAATGCAATACCGGCAGGATATCGCCAAATTTTAAACCTGGTTGGGATTAGGAGACTGACTATGCCTAAAGTCGCTATTGTGATGGGGTCAAAATCGGATACTGAAATGATGCAACCGGCTGTGGAAATCCTGAAGGGTTTCGGGATTGAATGCGACATCGCGGTTATTTCAGCCCACCGAACCCCCGACAAAGCCCGCGACTACGCTAAAGGTGCCCGAGAAAGGGGGATAGAAGTTATCATCGCCGCTGCCGGCGGGGCAGCCCATCTACCCGGTGTGATAGCCAGCTGGACCACGCTGCCAGTCATCGGAGTGCCGCTGGCCTCCAGTGAATTGAAGGGAGTGGATGCCCTCTACTCCATCGTCCAGATGCCCGGGGGAATACCGGTAGCCTGCGTCTCGGTGGGCAGTTGGGGAGTTAAGAATGCAGCCTACCTAGCTGCAGAAATCCTCGGACTCAAGTATAATAGCATAAGTGAAGCCTATGAAAAATATAGAACTGACCTGGCAAGGAGTTAAACCGTGATTGAGCGTTATTCGCGGCCCGAAATGAAAAAGGTCTGGTCTGACGAGAACAAATACAATAAGTGGCTGGATATCGAAATCGCTGTCTGCGATGCCTGGGCTGAAATCGGCGTCGTGCCACGCAAGGCTATCCCCCGAATCAAGATGGCCCGCTGCAATATGAAACGCATGGAAGAGCTTCTCAAAGAGACCCACCATGATATGACGGCCTTTCTGGGGTCAGTGTCTGAGAGCGTTGGTGAAGACGCCCGCTATATCCACATGGGCCTGACCTCTTCCGACATCATGGATACAGCCACCAGCCTGCAAATGATGGAGGCCTGCGATATTCTGAGCGAAGGCATTAAAGAACTCATCGAAGTAATTGCCCGCCGGGCTATCGAATTTAAATACACTATTATGATCGGGCGCACTCACGGCGTACATGCCGAGCCGATCACTTTCGGGTTAAAACTGGCAGTCTGGCTGGATGAGATGCGGCGCAATCAACGCAGATTAGCTGATGCCAGAAAGATTATCGGGGTTGGTAAAATTTCGGGTGCGGTGGGGACTTATGCCACCGTCCCGCCTGAAGTCGAGGAAAAGGCCTGCGCAAAACTGGAGCTGCAACCTGCGCCTATCTCAACCCAGGTCCTGCAAAGAGACCGCCACGCCCAATTCGTTACTACTCTGGCTGTCATTGCCAGTTCACTGGATAAATTTGCTACCGAACTAAGAGCACTACAGAAAACCGAGGTCCACGAGGTAGAAGAACCCTTCTCTGCCGGTCAAACCGGTTCTTCCGCTATGCCGCACAAACGCAATCCCGAACTGGGCGAGCGGGTAAGCGGCCTGGCCCGCCTGATCCGCGGCCATGCGGTAACAGCCCTGGAAAATCAGGCTCTGTGGCACGAACGCGACATCAGTCATTCATCCAACGAACGCATTATTTTACCGGATGCCTGTTTTGCCCTGGACTATATATTAAATCTATTTACTACCGTTCTGAGCGGCTTGCAGGTCTTCCCCGCGAGAATGAAGAAGAACCTGGAATTAACCAAAGGGCTGGTATTTTCCCAGAGGGTCATGCTGGCTTTAATCGGCAAGGGCTTAAGCCGACAGAAAGCCTACGAACTGGTGCAAAATAACGCCATGAAAGCCTGGAAGGGCAACCGCAATTTCTTAACTCTGCTCAAGCAGGATGAAGAAGTGATGAAATTCATCAAGGCAAATGAACTGGAAGCCATTTTCGACTATCAATTTTATCTTGGGCATGTCAATGAAATTTTTAACCGCCTGGGCTTAACCGAGGCGCAGTGGCGCAGCGACCAATCCGTGAAAAAGGTGACCTCTAAACGGGTCCGCGGAACCATTCAATCAAATTAATGGAAGGAGAAAGGCTGCACATGGATACTTCGGTCTTATTGAAAACCGACCTGCCTTTGCCATCTTTCGGGCGGGGTAAGGTAAGGGACACATATGAGCTGGGTGATCTATTATTGATAGTGGCGACCGATCGTATCTCAGCGTTTGATGTGGTGCTGCCCTGCGGAATACCGGACAAGGGAGCCGTTCTGAACAAACTTTCCGCTTTCTGGTTTGAGCAGACCCGGAAATTGATGCCCAACCACATGGTGGAAATGCTGGAAGATGTGAAGCGACTGGATGACTTCGTTGCTTTGAAAAAACGTTTCAAGTATCCAGAGTACCTGGTAGGGCGCTCGATGCTGGTCAAGAAAATGGCACGCATCAATATCGAGTGCGTGGTACGCGGATATCTGGCAGGTTCGGCCTGGGAAGATTACCGGAAAACCGGCACGGCTTTCGGTTATGCACTTCCCAAAGGCCTGCAAGAGAGCCAGGAATTACCGGAGCCGCTGTTTACGCCTACTACCAAGGCTGAGAAAGGTCATGATATGCCTTTGACCATGAATGAACTAAAGCAAGTGGTGGATTCTACACTGGCTGAAGAGATCAGGAGAGCCAGTCTCCTGATATATAATTTCGCCCGCGATTTTGCGCGAACCAAAGGCATAATCATAGCCGATACCAAAATGGAATTCGGCTTGCAGGGGAACAAACTGATCCTGATAGACGAACTTCTGACGCCGGACTCATCCCGCTTCTGGGATATGGACTTTTACAAAGTAGGGCAATCCCAGCCCAGTTACGACAAGCAGCCGGTGCGCGACTGGCTGTCCCAAAGC
This sequence comes from uncultured Dehalococcoidia bacterium, assembly GCA_903890885.1. GTDB lineage: Bacteria > Chloroflexota > Dehalococcoidia > Dehalococcoidales > UBA3254 > UBA3254. The sequence goes on along the minus strand of CAITCX010000469.1, from coordinate 1,074 downwards.
GGCTGGAACAAGGAAGCGCCTGCGCCCATGCTGCCGCTTGAAGTGATTAAATCCACCGAAAACCTGTACCGCAAAGCCTACGAAAGATTAACCGGCCAAGCGTTGAGATAAACCGCAATCCCTTGCAAGGAGACTCCTTGCAAGGGATTTTATTTTTCCAGAAATTCTTTGGTGGAAGGGAGTTCGCCGCCCAGGCGATCATCCTGGCGGGTGGCTTTATCCAGCGCCCTGCCTAAAGCTTTAAAAACCGCCTCGGCCTTATGATGATCGTTGGTACCGTATTTGACCATAACATGCAGGTTCATGCGCGCCTCAGCGGCCAGGGACTCCAGGAAATGGCGCACCATATCGGAGGGAAAACCAGCCATATCATTGTCTTTGAAGGGCAAATCAAGCACGCTATAGGCACGCCCGCTGAGGTCTAAAACTACCATCACCAGCGCGTCATCCATAGGCACCAGGGCGTCGGCCATGCGCACGATACCGCGTTTCTCACCCAGGGCTTCACCCAGGGCCTTGCCCAAACAGATGGCGACGTCTTCAATGACATGATGCATGTCGGTGCCGTTGGCGGCTATCTTCAGGTCGAATTTGCCGTGCTGGGCCAGTTGGGAAAGCAGGTGATCGAACATACGGATGCCGGTGGTGATTTCCCATTTGCCCCGTCCATCCAGATTCAACTCAAGACCAACGCTGGTCTCCTGAGTATTGCGTTTAATAATTGCCGTTCTAGCCATTGGCTTTTCCCCCTATTTTAACCAGCGCCGCGATTATTTTATCGGTCTGCTCAGGCTTACCGGCGCTGATGCGGATATAATTTTTTAACAAAGCCGTGTTGTAATAGCGTATTAAAATACCAAGTTTCTCGAGATCGTCCTGTATAGCTTTAGCATCGCCGCGGACTACTTTACAAAGAATGAAGTTGGCCTGCGAAGGAACCGGCTCAAGAAAATCCAGGGCCTGCAATTTCGAGAACAAGCGGTCGCGTTCCTCGACCATCATCTTGACTGTACCCAGCAAGTATTGAGAATCCCTGATAGATTCCTGGACCGCCACCTGGGCAGCCAGATTGAT
>CAITCX010000468.1 GCA_903890885.1 uncultured Dehalococcoidia bacterium | reverse complement strand
CATGGGTCAGCTTTCCAGAGGAACTTTTATTTTGCACAAGAAAGCCATTGATGTGGCAGACCTGGTCAGTAAAACGGCTGCCCGCTTCAAACCCCTGGCTGAACAGCAATCCAGGCAGTTTATCCTGGAAATTCAAGACGGCTTGCCGGTTATAGAAGCCGATCCCGCCCGTTTAGAACAGGTGCTGGCTAATTTGCTCTCCAACGCTGTCAAGTATAGCCCCCAAAAGAGTACTATCACCCTGAAAGCTGGCAAAACAGACAGCCATATCGTCATTGAAGTTCATGATGAAGGAAAAGGCATAACATCCGAGGAGCAAAAGAAGCTCTTTGATCCATATCACCGTGTCATGCAGGACACCCAAAAATTGCCGGGAATCGGACTGGGACTGGCCATCTGCAAGCAGATTGTGGAAGCCCACGGTGGCAAAATCAGCATAGAAAACCAGATAAACCAGGGAAACTGCTTTAAAGTTGAACTACCGAACAAGGTTGGAATAGAGGGTACAGATGAAGCTGCTTCTGGTTGAAGATGATGCCACTAATATTGAAACCATCAAACTCTGCCTGCAGGTCTATAAACCGGACTGCGCTTTGAGTGTGGTTTGTAACGGCAAAGAAGTAGTCAGCGCGCTAAAAGAAGAGGCTTTTGACGGCTTGATTCTGGACCTTGGACTGCCGGGTTTGGACGGCATGCTGGTGCTGAAAGAAATAATTCAGTGTTCTAAAGTGCCTGTCATAGTGGTAACCGGCCGGGATTATGAGAGCGAAAGGATACAGGCCTTTAAGTTAGGGGCTAAAGACTTTATCATCAAGCCGTATAATTTCCGTAGCCTCTTAAAGAGCATCAACACGCACTTTGAGGCAGCAGGCCAGAAATAAAGGGTGATGAAATAGCTTCACAAGCAGGCTCTCCTTGTGAGATTAAACTAACCCGCGCCACAGGGTTGAAAAAACAGTTATCGTTATAAATGTTACCCGCAAAATAATTGTATTCTGATTTGCTATCCTTCTGTTTATGGCGTATGGTTAAAGTGTGGTTTGATCGAGGATTATCTCGTACTGCTAATTATATCCATTTTAACAGCGATGGGTAACTTCCTGTTAAACCAGCAATAATGGGTTGGAGGTTATTCAATGGGCTTCGCAGAAAAATCGCTGATCTGTATAAATTGTAAAAAACCCTTCACCTTTACCGTTGAAGAGCAAAAGGACCGTTCTTCTCGCGGTTACCCCAATAACCCCGGGCGTTGTCTTCCCTGCCGCCGGGCTAGAGTACCTCAGAGCATCCAAACTGAGAGCGCGTCGGCAACCAAATACCGCAGCAGTGGTAATTTTTAATAAGCAGAAAGATTTTTCAGGCCAGTGCCAAAGTAACAGCATTTTTACGGATGCGGTATTTACCGGCTTTGGCCAGAACTTGCTCCACATACATCTGTGGAACATCAACCAGCGTGTGTTTATCCAGAATATTTATTTGGCCAATACTGTTACCGGGAAAATTAGCATGATAGGCGATCGTGCCCACGACATCCGCAGGTCTTACCCCTTGTGATTTTCCTGCACTGAGAGTCAACCGCACCATGCCTTTTTCACAGGTAACCCTGGAAGCATTACGGCTGGTTTTAATACTGGCGCGTTTAACCTCACTGCGTGCTTTGGTGGTCTTCTCTTCCCGTACTGCGCTGATCTGGGCAATAGGGCGCTGCTTCTCTTCACCCCTGGCAATTTTAAGAGCTGTCGCGGCAATCTGCTGTATATCGTGTCCCATTTCCACCAGTTTGGCCACAATCTGCGCTTCCTTCTGGCAATTTCCGCCTTGCAGCCAGACTACCATCTGTTCCTGTAACTGCTTTTGCCGGTGTTCCTCTATTTCCTCCGCGCTTGGAATGGGTATGCGGGTGATCGGCTGTTTGGTAAAACCTTCTATGCGGCGTAAACGCCACAGTTCCTTCGCGGTCAGCAGAGAAATAGCAATGCCTGTTTTGCCTGCTCTGCCCGTGCGCCCAACGCGGTGCACATACAATTCCGGGTCCTCAGGCAGGTCATAATTAAACACATGTGAAATACCGTCAATGTCCAGTCCCCGGGCAGCCATATCGGTAGCCACCAGCACGCTGGATTGATTACGGCGGAAGCGGTTTAAAACCTGTTCCCGGGTCTGCTGATTAAGGTCCCCATTAAGGGCTTCGGCCGAAAAACCGCGTCCCATCAGTTCATCCACCAGTTCGCTCGTCCCCACGCGTGTCCTCACAAATATCAGGGCGCTGGTGATAGGCTCAATCTCAAAGAGTCGCGTCAGGACAGCCAGTTTTTCATCTTTATTGGCCAGGCAATAACGATGTTCAATTGCGTCCACCGTCAGATGTTTGCTTTTAATGACGACCGACTGGGGAGAACGCATATATTTTTTAGCTATGCTGCCTATTTCCGGCGGGATAGTAGCAGAAAAGAGAGCGGTCTGACGTTCTGATGGGGTTTTACTGAGGATTTCCTCAATATCCTCGACGAAACCCATGCTGAGCATTTCATCCGCTTCATCCAGAACGAGGGTGTTTACACCACTTAGATCAAGTTCCTTTTTTTCTATAAGATCCAGCAAACGGCCGGGGGTACCGATTACGATGTCCACTCCCTGCCTGAGACGGCTAATCTGCAGGTGATACGGTTGACCGCCGTATACTGCCAGAACACGCACATCCAGGCAGCTTCCGTATTCAGTGGCAGCCCTGGCGACCTGTACAGCCAGTTCCCGCGTAGGAGCCAGGACCAGCGCCTTTATACCGCGCTTGTCACGCTCCAGTTTTTGCAGAATAGGTAATATGAAAGCCGCCGTTTTACCGGTACCTGTCTGTGATTGGGCGATTACATCCTGACCTTCCAGCATTAACGGGATAATCCTGGTTTGAATCGGTGTGGGGGTAATGTAGCCAAGATCAGATACGGCTTGTACCAGTTGCGGTTTCAGGCCTAGTTTGGAAAATTCGGAAAATTCGGTTGTCATTGTACTCCTGATTGCTTCGTTATAAGTCCACTGTATTACCCTGTCAACAACTGCCCCGGCTTTCGAGTAAGAGTCTCTGCTGTCAAAAAAATAATCCGCTCAACCTTCGTAGAAAGGTCAGGCGGAATTATCGGAGCGCATATCCCTGGTTTACGTGGCTGTTACCAGTTTACCATAAACTGGAGAATCATGGTAATTCACACAGAAAACCTGGAGTATCTACCAGCTATCCCTTAGTTCCCGGTTCAGGCAGGCCCTGGCGGAATACAGATGTTAAACTTGAACAGTCTTTTATAATCATCAATTATTCATGGTATAAAACAAGCAGATTAGTTTGGGTTCCAGAGTGATTGATGCCCGGAATTGAGAGTAGTATTATAAAAAACGGATAAAAACAGTTATTGGATCATCTATGATCGAGGTGAGACTAAAATTCTCGCACCAAACGGTATTATTAAAATCGTACAGCAGAAATAATAAATATTAAAGAGGGTATATGCAAATAGGCGCAATCCCGGGCAAGATGGAATCTGTATGGCATGAAGAAGTTAAGGCGGTAGTAGATACCTGGAGTACCTACCAGGTATCCCTGGATGAATTCAAGCAGGCTGTAACAGATAAGGAACTGCTTTATGCCAAGGCTCATGGCGGCAAGGCCTGGATCGTAGATTCGTCACAAGCCAAGGGAGTGTTCCCCTCCGATGTTCAGGCCTTTATCGCCAGTGATGTTTTCAAGAGTTTTGCCAGAGATGGCATCAAATACTTTATCACCATTTCATCGGAAGTCAGCGCCATCACTAATCTTAATATCAAGCAGTTCTCGGCACATGCAGGCCCCAGCGGAATACAGCTTTTAAACTTGAAAAGTGTGGCTGATGCCAAAACCTGGTTGAAAGGCAAATAGGCCCTGAGGCCAATACTGGATTAACCTGTGAAAAGGCGGGACAACAAGTCCCGCCTTCCGCGTTGTTAAACAGGGTCTCACCCTGTGAGGCTAATACCCTGGCTGTGCTTGGGGAAATGTTTGTGGAATAGGAAATGTCGTAGGATATAATAAACATGAATTATTTATCAACAGGCATGATTATGAAAATACAGGCTAAAGCCATTATATTCGACCAGGGCAATACCCTGATCATAGACCCT
>CAITCX010000467.1 GCA_903890885.1 uncultured Dehalococcoidia bacterium | reverse complement strand
TTTGTCCCAGGTCTTTCTTGATCTTGCGAGAAGCTACATTAATGGCATACAGGGTAGCCCGATGAGGACACCCGGAACAGAGAGTGGGCGGCCGCAAAGGCAGAATAGCACTGGCCTCTTCCGCTCTCTTATCAATTGTCTGAAAATCAGCAGGAAGTGCCACACCGGATAATTTAGCAATAGCTTCGACAGCTTTGCGGACATCCAGCTCACCCCTCACCGGTAAAACGTCTTTACCGTGAATCCAGACCCGGATATCAGCTTTTTGAGCAATCACGGCCACATGGTTCTCTACAAAGGCCTCAAGTTCTTCCATCACCAGCACTTCCGGTACAGAATAAAGGAAGGTCCGCACCAGTTTCTCAGGCAGCGGAAAGGGAGTGCCTATCTTTAGAACAGCCACCTTGTCTTCCAGTCCCAACCAGCGCAAAGCTTCATAAGCATAACAATATGAAATACCGCTGGTAATAATGCCCAGTTTGGCGCCTTTCACAATTTTAGTCGAGTTATAGGGCGAGGTTTCAAAATACTCCTTGATTTTCGCCAGCTTTTCTATCAGCACCACCCGGTTTTTGCGCGACCAGGCCGGCATACACTGAAAACGGTCGCTCTTTTTAAACTCGCCCTTTTCCTGACCTTTACGGATAGCCCCCAACGTAACATCTCCGCGCGCATGACCGATGCGTGTAACTGAACGCAACATAAATATCTGGCCAAATTCTTCAGAAAGCCGGAAGGCATCAACCGTCATATCTTTGGCTTCCTGCGCGGAAGATGGCTCCAGAACAGGCATATAGGCCTGCTCGGCAATAAAACGGTTATCCTGCTCGTTCTGTGAACTCCACTGGCCAGGATCATCCGCATTGACCATCACCATGCCGCCGAGAGCGCCCATATAGGTGGCTGACATCAGGGAATCGTGCGCCACATTCAGGCCGACATGCTTGAGCGAGGTCATAGACCTGACCCCGCACATTGAAGCTCCGAAAGCCACCTCAAAAGCCACTTTTTCATTAACCGACCACTCTCCGTAAAAACCTTCTTTTTCAGACAAAGTGATCAGCGTTTCACTGATTTCACTGGAAGGAGTACCAGGATAAGCGGCATAAACCCGCAAACCGGCTTCAAGAGCACCCCTGGCGATGGCCTCGTTGCCCAGCATGAACATGACCTTTCCAGGAGCATCCGCTGTTAACGTTAGTTTCTCCGTGTCAGCCATAACCGTTTCCTCCTATATAAACCCCATTAAGTAAATTAAGCAGGGCCCAATTGGGCTCTGCTGATCTTTGCGCAACCAACTACCTGCTGGTTAATCTTTTTGGCGGGCTTTATCCAGCCATGACTCCAGGTATTCGTAAGCCGTCCAGCCGCCGTCTACTGCGATAGTCTGACCTTCAATGAACCGTGACTCTTCTGAAACCAGGAAAACCACGGTATCGGCGATTTCCAAGGTACTGGCCATTCTGCCCATTGGTGTCCTGCGGACCACTTCATCCTTGGGCAGGATACCAAAGGCCACCAGGTTCTTGACCATGTCAGTCTCGACAGCGCCGGGCGCCACCGCGTTAACATTAATGTTGTAATGCGCCCACTCACAAGCCAGCACCTTTGTAAGAGCGATTACCCCGGCTTTGGCACTGCAATAACAGGCCCTCTCCGGATATGCGCCGATGCCGTTAATAGAGGCAATATTGACGATCTTGCCGAACCTCTGCTTGATCATCTCTTTGCCGGCGGCCTGGCAGCACAGAAACGCTCCGGTCAACATTACATCAATGCCTTTGCGCCAAACGGCTTCTTCCAAATCCTGCGAAGCCCCAACCACTGACATTCCGGCGTTATTGACCAGGATATCCACCCTGCCGAATTTATCCACAGCAGCTTTGACCATAGCTTGTACTTCGGTTTTTACGGAAACATCGGCTTTTAAAGCAATGGCCTGTTTGCCTTCCTTAGTTAATCTCTCTGCCACTGCCTGGGCTGCCGGCAGATCGATACCATTGATAACGATTTTAGCCCCTTCTTCCGCAAACCGATTGGCGATGGACTCACCTATACCACGTGCGGAGCCGGTGACAATGGCGACCCTATCTTTTAACCTCATGGTATATCTCCATTATTATAAAGAGCGCAACACTTTTTTTAAGGAATGATCTTCTGTTCTTTCAACTTGGCCAGATCTTCCCAGGTGTAACCAGCCTCCAGCAAAACTTCCTCGGTATGAGCGCCCACCTGAGGAGCAACGCTGGTAATCTTGGCAGGTGTTTCGCTAAACTGCATGGGGCTATTCAATAATGTGGCTTTTCCCACGACAGGATGCTCGATTTCTGTGAAAAAACCGTTGACCCTGGCCTGCTCGTCTTCCAGAATTTCTGAAATGGGGTGGTTGCCGCTGACAATCAAATCGTTGGCTTTGAAAGGCACTTCCCATTCTTTCCAGGTCTTGGTAACGAAGAGGGCGTCCAATTCCTTGATCATTTCTTCAGCCCGCTTCTCGCGCGCATCCATCGTGGCATATTTGGGATCGTTGATCCATTCAGTTTTACCGATGGCCTTGCAGAAGGGCACCCAGTAATCCTGGTTGGGATGGACCATCATCATCCACCTGTCTTGGCATTTGTAAGAATTATACATAGGATTGGGATTGCGTGTGCGGTCCCAGATCCTAGGCGGATAGCCGAAAAGAGCGACCTGAGTATCCAGTCCCAGCGTCCAGGTAGCCGTGTGATAAAGAGAAAGCTCCAAGGCCTGGCCTTTACCAGTCCTCTGTTTATAATACAGGGCAGCACAAACCCCGCTCAACATATGAGCAGCTGCCACCATATCCATCATTCCGGGCCTTTGTATGGCGGGAGGTGAACTGGGATCGGCAGTAACCAGTCCCATCGGTCCACCGTAAGACCAGGCCGCCACGTAATCGTAGCCGCGTTCCTTGGTCATTGGGCCTTTTGAGCCATAACCGGTCAATAGGCAATGTATCAGAGACGGGAACTCTTCCTTGAGATCATTGTAGGTTAATTTAAATCGTTCCAGGACGTCTACAGAATAGTTAGTAATAAAAACATCGGCATCTTTCAAAACCTTGAGCAGAACATCTCTGCTGTTGGTCTTTTTAAGGTTAAGTGCCACGCTCTTTTTACTGCGGTTTAAGAATTCAAAATGCAGTTCTATTTCACCCTTGTCATTTTTTTTGACAAGCGGGGTCCTGTTAAAACTGACCAGGCTTCTCTGCCAGTCACCCCAAACCGGTTCTATCTTGATTACTTCCGCGCCCCAATCAGCCATAACAGCCGTTGTAGCCGGCAAAGCAACCACTTGATCAAAGGCAACAACTTTTACACCTTCCAGTAATCCGGGCATCTGGTTTTCCCCCCAAAAAAAAGCCTCCACAGTAGAAGCATATGTGAGATAGGCCTGTACTGTGGAGGTGTGTAATTTAGTAGTTTACGATAACAAGCATGGTAACAGGTTTATTGGTCTTATTGATTATTTCACGACCCTCGAAAGGCGCCAGAAAAACGGAATCCATAGGGCCCAAAACACGCTCTTCGGTCTTGGTTTTAATAGTGAGCTCACCTTCTAGAACGACATAGACTTTTTCAAAGGGATTGTCTTCGTAAGCCCACTCTGCGCCACCCTGAGGCAGAAAATAGGATAGACCGCACCAGAATTTAGAAGTACCGGTTTCATCTTTGGCCTGAAGCCGCATAGCGGTCATATTAAAATGCTTGGCCGCCGCATAAGGCTTGCAATCCGCTAAATGTACTATTTTCATGTGGCCTCCGTTTTTAGTATTTAATGACTGAATTACACCTAACTATTTTTATATCGAATTTTCTTGATTTAGGTTTACCAAGTAGTGACGCCGCCATCGATATACAGGATTTGCCCGGTTACGAAATCTGAAGCAGTTGAGGCAAAGAACAAAACGGGACCAACCAGGTCTGTAGTTTTAGCCCAGCGGCCCAGCGGAATACGAGAAGCCATTCTCTTGGCATAATCAGGATCCGCTAAAGCTGTTTTGGTTAGTTCTGTTTCAACAATAGTGGGACCGATGGCATTGACCAGAACATTGTTTTTAGCCCATTCGCAAGCTAGAGTTTTGGTCAGGGTATTGACAGCACCTTTGCTGGCGCAATAAGCGGCATAATCTGCCGGCAAACCATATTCGCCGCGCACAGAAGAAAGATTGATGATTTTGCCGTATTTTTGCTTAATCATAACTTTGCCAACTGCCTGGCACATTACGAAAGTTCCGGTGGTATTGATGTCCAGAACTTTGCGAAACTCTTCAATCGGGAAGGTTTCGGCGGGCTTACGAATGGCAATGCCATGAGCGTTAACGAGAATATCGATGCGAGGGTAGTTCTTTAAGACGGCAGCTACACAATCTTCAGCTGATTTTGCACTGGTGACGTCCACCTGTATGGACATGCATTTTTTACCGATGGCTTTGATTTCTTTTTCCACTTCAGGATAGGCCGCCAGATTTAGATCAGCGATAGCCACATCTGCTCCTGCTTGAGCTAAACCTATGGTCAAGGCTTTTCCGATTCCTCCGACGCCACCCACCACAAGTGCATACTTTCCGGTCAAATCAAAATTTTTGTACATTTGTCCTCCCTTAAAAAATACTATTCCTATTTTATTTTAGAGTATAAAATGTTAGGCCTGTAGATGAAAGCAGAACCGTTCTTTGAGCGCGAATACCCCCTCTCGGCAAGGAATAAAGAATGAATTTCTACACAGATAATGCTTATTATACTCCCTTACATTGGCTTGTCAAGGCTACCAATGGAAGTATGCAGGTCTTAATTATATAATTATCCTAGTATTACTGACCAATTAAGACAAGAATTCTCCTTTAATAACATATAAACCAATAAGATATCAACGCGATCTTGCAGGATCTAATTCAACCCGATTACTATCCAACTATTTATATTTGGCAATAGCCGTTTTAAAGCCTTTAAGTGAACCCTCAATCACTCGATCGTCCACACAATAGCTCATTCTGAAGTAGCCTGGAGCTTTAAATACATGCCCGGGCACGGTCAGAACTAAGAGTTGCTTCAATTCCTGGACGAACACTTCGTCGTCAGGGTTGGGTGAACTGGGGAACATATAAAATGCCCCGAGGGGCTTGACGATGGAATATCCCATCTCAGTAAGATTGTGGTATAAGAAGTCCCTTTTTAGGCGGTAAATCTCAATATCTACTGAAGAATTTTGCAAATTACGTACGGCGTTCTGCATAGAGGCCGGAGGATTGATAAAACCCAACACCTGGTTGGCATAGACCAGGCCTTTCACCACATCGGCGGCATCCTCACACTGCGGATGTACGGCCAGGTAGCCGATACGCTCACCAGGCAAGGAGAGGTCTTTGGAATAAGAGGTGACCACTATGGTATGCGGATAATACTGCACCATGCGTGGGCAGGCACCCTGCCCAAAGTATAAAGTGGAGTACACATCATCACTTATTATGTATACTCGATGTTTGAGTTCGGCACTGCGCCGTAGCACTACCTCGGCCACACCTTGCAGTGTCCGCGTGGTATACACATGCCCGGTAGGATTATTGGGGGAATTAATGACAACCGCTTTGGTATTTGAAGTAATGGTTGCCGACAGCGCTTCCAGGTCAGGATTAAGGTCTCTGTCAGCAGGTATGTATTTGACGACGCCGCCATGATTTTCAGCGTAATTCTCATATTCAAAATAATTGGGGGTAAAAGAAATCACCTCTTCACCCGGATTCAAGAGGGTCTTGAAAGCCACGTTAACAGCGCCCGCTGCCCCGAAGGCCATGACGATGTCTTCCTGGCGGAATTTAACCCCGGTTTTCGAACTCAGCTGGGCCGCAATAGCCAGGCGGGTGCTGACGTAACCCGGGTCCTCCATGTGCCGGTGCATTCCGGGCTGAGGATGGTTCACCAACTGGTGCAGTTCGCGGTTGAAAGACTCAGGCGGCTCCACAATGGGATTACCAATGCTAAGATCGAAGACATTAGCATCGCCGTGAACTTTCTTCAGGGCAATGCCTTCTTCAAACATCTTGCGGATGTAGGAGCCCGCTATCATATTATTCTTAACTGACTTTGAAATCGACATCTTTTAAATTTCCACCTGTTATTGCACATTGGTTATACCAGACGCAAAACCTGTTCTATTATAGCATTATGCAAGGCGAGATGGCATCAGAACTTCAGCCGGGCAAAACCCTTCACCAGTAAAATAAAAAGGAGAAGAACTTATGGTCTTCTCCCTGATTGTAAAAAGCAGACTAGATTGTAACTAATGGACTACATCATGAGCATGCTCTAACTCGAGCTTGCCACAGCGTACGCAGTATTTGTACATTGAACCAATCCAGACATGACCGGCAAACAAGCAGATTATCGTTTTCAAAACCCACATCGCCTTACCCTCCTTCCTATATACTTACATTATAAACCCCCGGCGCGGAATAAACATACATAAAAGAGTGTAATTTAATATACGTATAAAGTTGTAGTTTCATCCACGCAACCGGTTGGTCATTAAATAAAACGTACAAAAATGACAAAGGTTAGCACCAGGAAAACACTTTTCAAGACAATAACTGCCAGGAAGGATAGTTTTTAAAACCGAAATCAGGAACTGGATTTTTTAAGCAACCCGGCCAAGTTCTTGCCGAAATTCCAGGCCGTCCTGAGCCCTTCCTCGTCTTTTAACACTTCACCCGGTTCGCGTCCAAAGGCGATATTCCAGTAAGATGAGCCCGGCACAGTCATGCCTAGAATTTGAAACCAGAAATTGATTTCTGCAATAGTAAAATTGTGCCCGGCCCGCCTGGCCACCACCAGCGATCCGCCTGCCTTACCTTTAAAAGGTTCTTTATTTGAACGCGATAACCAGCCAGCTCTTTCCATAAGAGCTTTAAGCAGAGAAGTACAGGAACCGTAATAGACCGGAGATGCCAGAATAATGCCGTCCGCCTCTTTCATTTTGGTAAACACCGGCGGCAAATCATCTTTAATAGCACAAACCCCGGTGGTCAGACAGGCCATGCAAGCCCGGCAGGACCGAATATCCAGTCCGGAGAGTTGAATTAATTCTGTCTCCAACCCCTCTTCGGCAACAGATTTTAAAGCGTGCTGGCACAGGATTTCCGTATTGCCGTTTTTACGAGGACTGCCACAAATAGCGATTACTTTCACTTCTATTTCCTCCGGGGCGGTATACCGCTACACTTTTTCCAGTTTGGCAAAGCTCAACAATAATTTTTTCACACCTACCCCTCCAAAGGCAGCCACCACCTCGGAATCATCAGCCTTGGGAGTACAGCTTACCACCACGCCTTCACCAAAAATAGCGTGACGCACGCGGTCACCGGCTTTCAATGCCACGGTAGAGGGTTTCGGCTTGATATCCGAAACCTGGGCAGACATAGTCCGGTAGTCAGACCCCAGTTTGCTCTCAGCGGCCTGCCATATTTCGCCGCCAGCTACCAGGTTTTTAGGTATGTCCTGTAAAAAGCGCGAGGCCTTGTTCACGGTGCTGTGGCCCATTAACGTGCGGCGAAAGGCGTGCGTAAGATAAATCCTGCGCCTGGCGCGGGTAATACCCACGTAGCAAAGCCGCCGTTCCTCTTCCATCTGGAATGGATCTTCCAGAGACCTGATATGCGGTAGCAGACCTTCTTCCACTCCCACCATAAATACGTTGCTGAATTCCAATCCCTTGGCCTGGTGCAGGGTAATCAGCGTCACTTTATTATTTGATTCGTCCAGATCATCTACACTGGAAACCAGCGCCACACTCTCTAAAAAGGTGGTGAGGGCTTCCGGAGGCACTAACTCACGGTAAGTTTCCGCCACTGTTCTTAGTTCCTGGACGTTGTCCCAGCGTTCATCACCGTCTTCATCAGCTAAAATATAGTCTTTATAACCTGAAGCTACAGTTAAATGGTCAAACAGGTCCAGCAGGTTCGTTTCCCGACTGCGCAAGACCAGGTCCTTTAAAAGACTGCCAAACGCGCCCAGGGTTTTTACAGTGCGGGAATTGAAAGGCAGAAGACCTGTTCCGCCATCAGGTTCAGCCAACTTCTTTAAAGCATCGAAGAGAGATATTCCCTGTTCAGACGCCCACTTTGAAAGCAAGTTCAAGGTCTGCTGCCCGATTCCCCGGTTGGGTATATTGATAATGCGCAGTAAACTCACACTATCGCAGGGATTCTGGATAAGGCGCAGATAAGCGATAACGTCTTTTATTTCACGCCTTTCATAGAAACGGGTGCCCGCCACCAGTTTGTAAGGCAAACCGTAACGCACGAAAGCCTCTTCAATTACGCGAGACTGGGCGTTGGTGCGGTACATGACGGCACAGTCCCTATAATTGGCTTCCCCGCTTTCCACCAGCCTTTCAATCTCTTTAACCACGTATTGAGCCTCTTCTTGCTCGGTGTAGGTCTCAATGATGTTGGTCAATTCCCCTATTTCATTTTCGGTCCATAGTTCTTTCTGCTTGCGCTGCCGGTTGGCCTTGATAACATGGGCGGCGGTATCCAGGATGCGCTGCGTAGAGCGGTAGTTTTGTTCCAGATAGATAACCCTGGCTAAAGGATAGTCCTTTTCAAAATTCAGGATGTTGCGCAGATCGGCGGAACGCCAGGAGTAAATGGATTGGTCAGGGTCACCCACAACGCAGATGTTCTTATATTTATCCGCCATCTGTTTAACCAGTTCATACTGGGTCAGGTTAGTGTCCTGAAATTCATCTACCATCAAATGTATATAACGTTCCTGATACTTTTTCAGAATCTCAGGGTGTTCGCGGAAAAGCAGAACCGTGCGCATCAGCAGATCATCAAAATCCAGGGCCTGACTGGCTGTCAATAACTGCTGGTAACGCTCATAGACGCGCCCTGTTACCTCTTCGAAATAACTGCGAGTAGATCGTGTACAATCCTGGGAAGTTAGCATATTGCTTTTATTGGAACTGATGACAGAGAGAATAGCCCGCGGTACGAATTTCTTGGGATCCAGGTTCAGTTCCTGCAAAGCGCGTTTAACCAGGTCCAACTGATCGTCATCATCATAGATCACAAAACCGGGTTCTATCCCACAGGCCTTACCGTCCCGCCGCAAAATGCGGGCGCAAATGGCATGAAAAGTTCCCAGTGTGAGGCTTTGCACCGAACCCGGCGCCAGTTCAGACAACCTCTCTTCCATCTCCCGGGCAGCCTTATTGGTAAAGGTGACCGCCATGATGTGATGAGGACTGATACCGCAAACATTCATCAGGTAAGCCACCCTGTGAGTGATAACGCGTGTCTTACCAGAGCCGGGACCGGCCAGAATCAATACCGGGCCTTCGATCGTTTCAACAGCTTCTTTTTGGGCGGGATTCAGTTTAGCGAGAATATCCATCAAAGTATTATAACACCAGCAGTCCGGACAAGATTTTACAGAGACAAAAATAAGACGTCTCTACACCGCCTGAGAGGCTTGAATGTACGATATTCAGAAGAGAAAAATGGTTACTTATCCCAGATAGACTTATGACCATCGTTGGAAAGGAAGAG
>CAITCX010000466.1 GCA_903890885.1 uncultured Dehalococcoidia bacterium | reverse complement strand
TATTATGATGAATAAGAGACCCGCCTAAAATTTGACAGGAGTCTTCGTGTCTTGTACTTTGGATGTACGAAATCATCAGTGAAAAAGCAAAATATTTTTGTGAGAGCATACCGTGGAAGAAAAAGAAATTAAAGAAACAAAATCCCTCATCCAGCAGTGGAAAGGCAAGGAAGTAAATATTATTATGATCCTGCATGAGATACAGGAACTTCACGGCTACATTCCGCGGAACCTGGCCCTTGAGCTTTCCAAAGAACTGGCGATTCCGTTGGCCAGGATATATGAAGTGGTCACTTTCTATAATTTTTTCAAGCTCACTCCACCAGCCAGGCACAACATCTCGGTCTGCATGGGTACGGCCTGCTATTTAAACGGAGCAACTCAAATTCTGGAGGAAATTAAAAACCTGCTGCATATCAAAGAAGGAGAATCTACCCCTGACGGTCAGTTTTATCTGGATATCGTACGCTGTCTTGGCTGCTGCGGACTGGCCCCAGTGATGAAGATAGACGACAAAATATACGGAAAAGTCAAAAAGTCGGAAATTATGGATACCCTGTCCAACTACATAAAAGAGGAAGAGAATGCCAAAGCTTAATAAAGAATCTTTGGAAGCCTTTAAGTCTACCGGAGCTGCTGCCCAGGACGAATATATTAAGGTGGGCATGAGCACCTGCGGTCTAGCTGCCGGTTCGGATGCCGTCTACCGCGTTTTGGTGGATGAAATAAAAATGCGCAGTTTAAACATCCCTGTGCTGAAATGCGGATGTAACGGCATGTGCTATGCTGAGCCGCTTGTTGAAGTAAGAGTTTCCGGCCTACCCACCGTGACCTACGGTAAAGTCACTGAAGAGATCGCCATCCGTATAGTTGAGAAACATGTGGTAGAAAAGCTTCTTTTAAATGAAACTATCTATGACTGCCGTTACCAGGAATTAAAATAATATTTCAGGACAAGAATTGCCATGCATAACAAAGAAGTCTTTGTCAGGGACACAAACTCTACCGGGATAGAATCCACCCGCGAGTTTTTTTCCAGGTTTCTGGATGCCATCCGTAAAAAAGGCCTGAACGAGCAGGTGCTGATGGTCCGCTCCAGCGATATGGGCATCTATAAAAAGGGGATGGCCGTTAAAATTCTCCCTGACAACATTATTTATCAGAACGTGCAGGATGCAGATATCGAAAGGATCATCAACGAGACTCTCATATCTAACCGGGTAATTGAAGGTCTCCTTTACAAAGTTAGCCCTGCCCAGATGAGGATAGTGCTGCGTAACTGCGGCAAGATTGATCCTGACAACCTGGAGGATTATTTAATTGCGGGCGGTTACCAGGGCCTTAAAAAGGTGCTTTTCGAAATGACTCCGGAAAATGTCATCAGCGATCTTAAAAAAGCCGGATTGAGAGGCCGCGGCGGAGCCGGTTATCCCACCTGGACAAAGTGGAATATCACAAAAAACATCAAGGTCGCGGAGAAGTTCATCATATGCAATGCTGATGAAGGCGATCCAGGTGCCTATATGGACCGTAGTATTCTGGAAGGCGATCCCCATTCCGTGATGGAGGGAATGATCATTGCAGGACGTACCTGCGGCGCTACCCGCGGCTTTTTCTACATCAGAGCCGAATACCCTCTGGCTGTGGAAAGGGTTAAACGGGCTATTGCGCAGTGTTATGAATCGTCCCTTCTGGGAAAAAATATATTGGGATCCGATTTCTCATTTGATGTTGAAATACGCTTAGGCGCAGGAGCATTCGTCTGCGGTGAAGAAACCGCTCTGATCGCTTCAATCGAAGGAAAGCGCGGAACTCCCAAACCTCGCCCCCCCTACCCCTCAGTACGGGGTCTATGGGACAAACCCACTGTTATCAATAATGTAGAAACCCTTGCTAATGTATCCTATATTTTTCTGAGGGGCAGTGAAGCTTTCTCCAAAATCGGTACCGCCAGTTCCAAAGGCACTAAGGTTTTTGCAGTAACCGGAAAAGTTAAAAACTCCGGTCTGGTGGAAGTCCCCATGGGCACCACTCTGCGTCAGATTGTACATGAAACCTGCGGTGGTACCCGCTCAGAAAAAGAAGTCAAAGCTGTCCAAACCGGCGGACCTTCCGGTGGAGTCATTCCGAATGAGTATCTGGATACCCCTGTGGACTATGAAAACCTGCAAAAACTGGGTTCTATTATGGGCTCCGGCGGCATGATCGTCATGGATACAGACGATTGCATGGTGGATATAGCCAAGTTTTACCAGCAGTTTTGCGTGGATGAATCATGCGGGAAATGCGCCCCCTGCCGCATCGGCGGTTTCCAGTTGTTGAATATCTTAAAGAATATCTGTGCCGGCAAAGGCAAATTGGAAGATTTGACTACCCTTAAGAGGATTTCCAAGGCAATGCAAAAGGCTTCTCTCTGCGGACTCGGGCAAAGCGCCCCCAACCCTGTCCTCTCCACCCTCAAGTATTTTGAAGCAGAGTATAAAGAACATATTCTTAATAAAAAGTGCCGCGCTGGAAAATGCACCGCCCTTTTGAATTTCAGCATTATTCAGGAAAAGTGCAAACGCTGCGCAGCCTGCGTCAGGCATTGTCCTTCTTTTGCCATCTCAGGCGATCGTGAAAAGGGTTTCGTGATAGATATGCAGAAATGCGCTAAATGTTCTTCTTGCCTTGAAGTGTGTAAGTTTAAGGCCATTCGTAAAGAATAATGACCGGGCAGCCTTATCCGGCTGAACTGCGGATATTAAAACGGAGATTGTAGGATATATGGCTAAAGCACTGGAAGCGAAAATTAACGGAATTCTTCTCAGAGTGCCGGAAGGAACTACTATTCTGGAAGCTGCCAAACAAGTTCAAATCAAAATACCTGTTCTTTGCAAACACCCCGACCTGCCGCCGGAGGCTTCCTGCGGTATCTGTATTGTCAAAGTCGTAGGCTCCAACAAGATGCTGCGCGCCTGCTGCACACCTATTGAATCCGGAATGGATATTATCACACACGATCCTGAGATCATCGAAATCCGCCGCAGCGTTATAGAATTAATATTATCTAATCATCCCAATGACTGTTTGAAATGCGCCCGCAATAACGATTGCGAATTACAGCGGCTGACCGCCGAATTTGGCATCAAAGAAGAATCCTTCCCGCAATTCCTGAGGCAACAACCTAAAGATGTCTCAACTCAGGCAGTAGATTTTGACCCGGTTAAATGCATCCTTTGCGGGCGTTGTGTTCATGTCTGCCAGAATCTCCAGAACGTTTGGGCTCTCTCGTTCCTGGAGCGGGGATTCGATACCCGCATTTCCCCCGCTGGAAATATCTCACTGGCTGAGTCACCCTGTGTAAGGTGCGGCCAGTGTGCGGCCCACTGCCCCACCGGCGCCTTTGTTGAGCACGACCATACCGACCAGGTCTGGCAGGCCCTGCAAGACCCGGATAAATACTGCGTCGTGCAAATTGCCCCCGCAGTGCGTGCTTCCATCGGAGAGGCCTTCGGACAGGTAGGTAAAAACTACACAAAAAAACTTTATGCCCTGTTACGCCGACTGGGTTTTAAGGGAGTCTTCGATACATCCTTCGGCGCCGATATCACCGTCATGGAAGAGGCCACTGAATTTGAAAGCCGTTTGCTGAGAAACACCCGCCCTTTGCCTATGATTACCACCTGCTGCCCTTCCTGGGTGGATTTTATGGAAAAATTCCATACCGATATGATCGAATATTTCTCTTCCTGTAAATCTCCCCATGAAATTATAGGTGTTCTTGCCAAGACTTATTACGCCCAAAAAAATAAGATAGATCCTTCTAAAATCGTCATGGTCTCCATCATGCCCTGCACCTCTAAGAAATATGAGGTTTCCCGCAGCCGTGAAATGTTCGCTTCAGGCTATCAGGACATTGATATCGTCCTCTGTACTCGTGAGCTTTCCCGCATGATTAAGCAGGCCGGAATAGATTTTGAATGGCTGCCTCATGAAGAGGCTGACTCTATTCTAGGCGAATATGCCGGTTCCGGGGTAATCTTCGGCGCTACCGGCGGCGTCATGGAAGCTGCCCTCAGAACTGCCAATTATCTGATTACAGGGTGTGACCTCACAACCATTGATTTTCAGGGAGTGCGCGGATTAAAAGGCGTTAAAGAGGCAGAGATAGATGTCGGCGGCACTAAAATCAGAGTAGCAGTGGCACACGGCCTGAGTAACGTTGAATATGTCCTCGATAAAGTTAGAAAGGCTAAACAAAACCAGCAGGAACCCCCCTATCATTTTATTGAAGTTATGGCCTGTCCGGGTGGCTGCGTAGGCGGCGGCGGACAGCCTTATATGGTTACCGACGAACTAAGAGTTAAAAGAGCGGCCGCTCTTTATTCCGATGATGCCGGAAAAGAAATCCGACTGGCACATCAGAATCCCTATATCAAGCGGCTGTATGAAGAATTCCTGGGCAAACCACTCAGCGAAACCTCAAAAAAACTGCTGCACACTGAATATCAACCCAGGCCTGTGTATAGAAAATAGATTTTGAAATCCCGAAATCGACGAGGTATTTTCTTTGGCTTGTCTGGGCCACCAAATCCAGGCTGTCCGTTGATGCTTCAGTCTCCAGGTACGCAGCAGGGCGAATTGGGGCCTGAACGGAGCGTTGCTTGACACTATTTTAACCTTTACTATCTATTGCGATTATTGTATCATTTATATCGAGTTATAAGAATAACATACATTTGCCAGCATGATTTTACGTATAAAACCCGATCAAAATGCGCGTACTTATTTATACAGGAGTAAGGTAATGAAATTATTAGCCGTTTCTGGGAGTAGAAATCACGATGGACAGACTGCCCGTCTATT
>CAITCX010000465.1 GCA_903890885.1 uncultured Dehalococcoidia bacterium | reverse complement strand
GCTATCCATAAGCATTTGAGAGTAAGGATGGAGCGGCTCACTAAAGAAATCGATGGCTGTGGCTATCTCAACCATCTGACCGCCATACATTACGGCGACACTGTCCGCCAGTTCACTGCAGGCAGCAACATCATGACTTATAATAACGAAGCTTCTATCAGATTCCTGCTTGATGCGTTTAAGTGTATTCATAATATTAGCCTGAGTCAGCACATCCAGAGCCGAAGTCGGTTCGTCAAGAAGTACCAGAGGCGGGTTTGTTACCAGTGCCATAGCAATGGCTACTCTTTGGCGCATACCGCCGCTAAGCTCAAAAGGATAACGCCGAAAAAAATCACCAGGAACACCGACGTGCTTAAGCACTTCTCCGGTCTGTTCCAGCGCTTCCGCCTTCTTCATAAGGCCATGACTCAGCAGCGGTTCAGATACCTGCTCACCGATTTTTATTACAGGATTCAGGGAATTCATGGCCGCCTGGGGAACGAAAGAAGTTTTTACCCACCGCACATCCCTCCGAAAACGTTCATCACTGAACGCCATGACATCTGTTCCACCAATCAAGACCCGTCCGCTATATCTGGCAACATTACGTGGAAGCAGCCTTAAGACGGCCCGCACAAGCGAACTTTTACCGCAACCGGATTCACCAATGATGGCGAGTGCCTGTTTATTACCGACATCGAAAGTGATACCATCAACGGCCTGTACGATCCCCATTGAAGACCGGTAATGCAGGAAAAGATCTTCAACTTGCAACAGAGCGCCAGTCACTATTCTACCCTCAATCTGGGATTGAAAATACGGTCCAGTCCGTACCCTAACATAGCAAACCCCAATCCGGTCAGTACAAGCAGAGCTGATGGCAGAACAACAGTGTTATAGTAACCTTTGTACAAGGCACCCGACTGGAAGGCATCATTTAAGACCTTGCCCCACGTTGGCAGAATGGGGTCGCCGAGGCCAAGGAACGCTAACGATGCCTCTAGAAAGACCATAGAGGGTATTAAAAGGACAAACTGAGGAATGAGTACGGGCAGCACTTTCGGTATCATGTAGCGGAAAATAATACGCATGTCACTCGCACCGTAGGCCCGTGCTGCTTCAATATAAGGCAAAGTCTTAACCTGAAGGAACATTGACCGATAAACCTTGATTCCGAGACTGAAAATGCCAAGAAGGATGATGACTGCCAGCATGACTACGATACTGCGAGAGTAGAATGTCGCCACCAGGATGAGAATTGGCAAGCTGGGGAGGATAGCGTTCAACTCAGTCAGCCGCTGTATAATCGAATCAACCCATCCTTCGTACCAGACACCTAAAGCGGCGATAAACAAAGTGATAACAGTGGAACCAATAGCTCCCAGAAGACCGAAAGCCAGGGCAACCGGCGCTCCCCACAACAGGGCAATAGATAAATCGCGGCGATGATCATCCGTGCCGGCAAAGCCCTGAACTTTGCCGTAGATAATAAGCTTTGCGTCAAGGTCGGCAGACGGCTCGAAGGTCATACCCTTGATGATCAACTCATAGTTTCCTTTTTGGACAGAAGCACCCCTTAAGGCCGGATCAGCAAAAAGCCCTGTTTCTGCTGTACCACTGCCCAGAGAAGTGATGAGCCGCTGGTCTTGCGAGATTTTGTAGATCTGACTGGTTGACAAGTTGCGGTCACCGAGGTTTATTTCGCGGCCATCCGCAGTCGTCCAGGTCATTGAAACCGTCGGTTGAAGCCGATCGAATTTTGAATTAAAGAAAAGTGCCATTTCATCAGGGAAGGCATCGTAATTATAATTAAACGGCATCGAAATGGTGACGGTATTAATATTCCCATCAGAAACTACCGTTTTTCTCACCCGGCTACTGGTACTGCTATCCAGAATAATAGTCTCGGGCAATTTCCTGGATGAAAACAGGTTAACCCAAGCCGGCTGGGCGTTCCTCGGACTATTGTCCCATACCCCTTCTTTGGCCTGCCAGAGTCCAACAGCCTGACTGTATGGAATGGCTATCACGGCATAAATAGAGAAGAATATAAGGGCAACGATTATGATGGCTCCACCCAGTACCGAAGGGAACCGCAGGAGTTGCCGACATTGCCGCGCAAGACCTCTCATGTGCTTTGATTACCTCCAATTTTTACCCGCGGGTCCACAAGCGCATAAAAGATATCCAGCAAGAAAACCGTGAGAGCGAGCAAATAGGCATAAATAACCACTGAACCTACTATTACCGGAGTATCGAAGGCATTTATGGCTAGATAAAGAAGCCGGCCTATCCCTGGCCAATTAAAAACAACTTCAAGAATGATAGAGCCCATCCAAATGCTAATAACACTCAGGGAGAAGGTGGTAATGATGGTGGGAAGAGTGGGCCGCAATATATAGCGCCGCTCGATCGCGCTTGAAGGCAGACCTTTAGCTTTTGCCATCTCAACATAATCTTCAGACGAATAAAGCAAAAAGAAAGTCCGCCACGAGTAAATGGTGATAAAAACTGAACCTATCAGCATGGAGGCGACCGGCAAGACCATATGTTGAAGAATACTGAGAGCGTATTGAAAGGTGTTTTGGGGCGGGGGCGCGGCCACCATTCCACCGAAGGGCAAAATTTTCCCAACTGCGGCGAAGATCAGAATAAAAAAGATACCGTAAAACCATGATGGAGCGGCTGAAGTTGGAGCAAGGGCGACAACGGCCTTATCCAGAAAGCTCCCATACCGTCGGGAAAGGGAAAGGGCAACAAAGATACAAAGAAAAAAGAGTACCAGATCAGCAAAGCCGAACAGAAGCAGGGTAGCTGGAAGACGCTCAAGCAGGATCTGTCTCACCTGTTTTGAACCGCTGTCGCTGGTCAAAACTTCAGCACGACCGAGAGATAAAGACAGGGCATCTTTCAGGTAAGATAAACTCCTGAGGACAAAGGGCCTGTCCAGGCCGAGATGTTCGCTTTGCAGCTTAACCTGGGCGTCTATATACGTCCGTAACTCGGCAACAGGCAGCGATTGAAGCTTAGGGTCGTTGTTTACCCGAGAACCTACCGATTCCTCTATCTGTGCCAACCGAATCTGGTCAACATGACCGCCCATGTTGGCAATAATGATGGTCAAATAGACACCCACAACAACGGTCAGAAACAGCGTTATTGCCCTGAAAAGCGTGTATTTCGCCACGCGGCTCAGCGTTTCCAGTCGCTTTTGCCTCTCACTTACATTCATCGAAAGGGTAGGTATATTGCTTATATTTCCTCCAGCCATGCAGAAGCAAAATGCCGAATTAAGGTACTACAGCAAAGGTAAATGAGCCAGAAGAGGCGATGCTGACGACCTTAGGCGCCACAATTACTTCAAGCCTGTTGCCTCCGGTTTGGAGTTGCTGGCTTTGATTCGCAGTCAGCTTGACCCGCCAAAGCCCGTCCCGAACTGCTTCAGCATCTCCTGAAATCGCCAGGGCCCCATCACTTCCAAAAAGAAGGAATTTCACAAAGTCCATATCGCTTGAAACATAAGGTTTACTGTTAAAAGTGACGTCTAACTGGAACTCGACGGCACTACCGGTATGCACCTGGGTCGGGCCTGAAATATTTACGATTGCTATCTTCGGGCTGGAATAATCCAGCAATTGCTGATTTACGTTATTGTACTGGTCGAAGCGATGCAGCACGATAGACTTCTGAACAGTGTGCACCGAATCAAGATAGTAAGGCCCATTGCCGACCCAGAAGTGGCCACGCTTCTGATACCAATCTCCCAACGCGGTATATCTTTTTACCGCTTCGTCTGTGCTGATATATTTTGCCAGGAAATTGGGATAGGGGATGTATTTGTTCTGAAGTGCCTGCAACCGGTATTTTTCCAGGATGGGGAGGCTAGGGCCGGCAATATAGCTCATCCATTCCACTTTGAGGTCATCAGCCTTGCTGGAGGAAAACGCCAGTTCATGGTTTGTCTCAGCCAGAATACCGGCGGCCAGAGTATGCCAGGGAACAGAACTGTAGAAATAGCTATTGGCATTATCGGCAATCCATTCAGCATCCAGAAAAATCTGGTCGCTGTATACCTCGGCTACGAGAGGATTTTCCTGGACAATTTTCATCCCTTTAAATAATTTTACGAAAGTTTGATAAGACGGCACTTCTGACTCATCGTAAATAGCGCTTTTTTCCTGAGGCCGGTCCATGCTGATAGCCAGTCCCAGTAAAATATCGCCCATAGTCAAGGTTGTGCCATCGTGCCAGCGTGTCTTGAACAGATCGTCGGCATACCTTACAACCACTTTAGTCCTGGCAGTCAGTCCTTCGGGATGCAACTCACCTACCGTACGGAAGTTCTGGGCAGAAGCATCCCACTCAATCCAGGCATCTGAAGGCACCTGAATGGTGGGAACAAAATTCAATGTCAGCCAGTCCTTTGTTCGGGAGACGGGCAACCCCTGCTGAACATAGACATCGGCTGATTTGACCCTATTAGGCAAGATAAGTCCGGTATATGGATCTGGAAGATCTACTGCATCTTCAGTACCATGAATTATCATAGTGTCATATAAAAAGTTGGTACCTGATACCGGATTCCAGGGTTCGTTGAGGAGACCTGGCGACCCTACAGTTATTGAACCTCCCGCTTTATCGTTATACCGCAACGTGTAAGGCCAGAGCCATGAACCGGATATTCCCCCGGACAGGTCAGCCGCAACCGCTACATTGGTGCGACGGGGGCTTATGCTGACCGTGTCTACCAGCCAGACCCGGACAGAGTCCTTCATAGAAAGACCCAGGGCCTCAGACATGAGCTGTTGACGCTCGTCCAGTGTTTGGTAGTCACGCCGCTCCAGGGCATCAGCAACTTTCTCAAACTCAGGACTGGGTTTATAGGACTGCCAGAGCGCATCCGGGCGTCCGATCGGAGTATAATACATAGCAAAATTACTGGCCTGATCTCGACTGATAATAGTGTTTGCCCATGCCCCGGTATAAATATTCCATTTTCCCTCAGCAGGGTCGCTTCCAACCCAAATCGGAGATGCATCGGCCGCAGCTTTGTACAGCCTGTTAACTGTAAAACCCACATTTTCAAGCAGGTTAGAAACGTAATCTCCCACATCCTTACGTTTATCCTCCGTCCTGATAATGAAATTGAGTTCAACAGGCCTTTCCTGGTAATACCATTTGCCATTTGTCAGTACCGCACCCAATTGCTGCATTCCAGCGTTGATGACTTCCTTTGCCTTAGCCTGGTTTGGGGCATACTGGGCTTCTAGAACGCGAGCGACAGGAGCTAACCTGGAATAATCCGGAAAGGCTGTGCTCAGGGCGAAAAAACGCTGCACAGCGAGCCCACCATAAGTCTCTTCCGCAATATAACGTCTATCGACGAGCCAGTTCATGGCTTCGCGAATAGCCGGGACACTAAAAGGGTTTAATTTACCTGTTTTAAAGGTAGGACCCACCGGATTAAAAGTAAGTTCAGCACACGAACCATATGATGTTTCGTAACCCAGCGCAGACGATGTCCTTATCCTTTGAGTTAAAGCAACATCCGTCAATGATCCGGAATAGACCTGTATATCGCCTGCTTCTAGTTCACGGACTGCTTTGGCAGAGTCAGGTTCTTCAACGAATACCACCTCATTGGCCAGTGAGGAGCTACCTGAAGATGCCGTTCCAGGCGATTGTTGGACGCAGGATGTAAGCACAGTAGCGCTAAGAATCAAAAAAGTAATCAAGATCAAAAAAATGGATTTAAAGCGGATAGTCTGGCTCTTTAAAATTTCTGCCATCGGCTTGCCCCCCTTTTGTAATAAGAGTATAGCATTGTCTCGATTTCATAGCCAAATCATAAATTACGCTGGCGGGCTTACTACAAATATTTCGCCGCTTGAAACGGGTGGTTGGGCGATATCGAGTAAAATCATAGAAGCTTCCCGCCCTGGTCAACCTGGCTAATACAGTAGATCCATAAAGGCTTTTTCGATTTTGGAGCACCAGTGTCCCCACCAGGCCGCCACCCACGCCCGCGGAACCGCCATTGCATGCGGTTTTTGAAGAGCAGGAAAGAGCTCTTGAACGTAAAAACCCCCAATTCTCATAAGCCTTCCATAGCACAAATTATCAGGCTCGATTATGCATAAATGTAAAAGCCCTCACGGATACGTGGTTTAACAGCCTCAATAGTGCACCTGTTTATACCCATAAAAAGCAATACCACGATAAATAATCGTCGATATGTGTATTAGCATTACCAGACGAATTGCAGTTCAAAATAACTTAAACACAATTAGTTTATTAAGCAATAATAACATAATAAAAACAGTAAATTTAAAAACACGCACAAAACCCAACGTGTTACACGCTGCTATCTTCACTCAGGAAACCGCTTTGTGCCATTGCCGCTCATTTTATTAACCGATTGCGACAATAGGGCCTCATTCATTTTCCGGGTGGGTCAATGATGGTGGTTAAATCATATTTATGTAGGTCAATGTTCGCGGTTTTTTACAACCCCTGCCCTCGCTGCCTGTAATGTTAGAAGCCATATACGGGTAAAATAAAATATATAATGTTGTTG
>CAITCX010000464.1 GCA_903890885.1 uncultured Dehalococcoidia bacterium | reverse complement strand
TTTGTTTTCGAGTATTTAGATAAAAACCTGCGTTCCCTAATTGAGAAAACACTGATAGGTGTCCTTCAAAGCGAGGTGCAGGTTAAGTTTACGGTTGATAACCCTGGTTTGAATCTGGAAGCTAAACCCGCCGAAAAGGTTAGTACGATGCCGATAATGACTGCCGTTATGGCGGCAGCGGCCCCGCTAACCCGGCTTAATCCTAAATATACATTCGACAACTTTGTTGTCAGCAGCTGCAACCGTCTGGCCTATTCAGCGGCTATGAGCGCATCCGAAAAGCCGGGCCTCAGCAGCTACAATCCGCTGTATATCTACGGCGGAGTTGGACTGGGCAAGACGCATCTGCTCAACGCCATCGGCCATTCTGCGCTGCAGAGGGGCATGCGGGTTATTTTAGTCAGCGCAGAGCAATTTACCAATGAATTCGTAAATGCAATCCGCGAACGCCGCACTGAGGATTTCCGCGGCAAATACCGCAGCACCGATATGCTGCTGATCGATGATATCCATTTCCTGAGCGGCAAGGAACAGACCGAAGAAAGCTTCTTTCACATCTTCAATGAGTTGAGGGATGCCGACCGGCAGATCGCCCTTACCAGCAACTGCCCGCCGCATTCCATTCCCCTGATAGAGGACCGCCTGCGTTCGCGGCTGGAATGGGGGCTTTCGGCTGGCATCCAAATGCCGGATTTCGAGACCCGTCTGGCTATCCTGACCGACAAAGCCGGCAAAGAAGGTGTCAAGCTGGCGCCGGATGTGTTGGAGTTTATTGCCGAACATATCAAACAGAACATCCGCGAACTGGAAGGTTCATTGAACCGGGTGGTGGCTTACGCCAGGCTTCTGCGCACCGTAGTTACACCTGAACTGGCCAGCGCGGCACTGCAGGACATCTCTTCGAGACAATCTAAAACACTGCCGACACCTGCACTTCTATTGGAGACAGTAGCCAACTATTTCGACATGGAAGTACTGGACTTGAAGAGCTCCAAACGCGACAAGCAGACCAGCCAGGCCCGTCAGATTGCCATGTATCTGATGAGAGAGCAGACCTCATTCTCTCTGTCCCAAATAGGCCGTGAACTGGGCGGAAGGCAGCCAATTATTGTCAGCCAATCACACAAGAAAATCGGCCTGGAAATGGAAGCCGACCCAGGCTTCAAAAAGACAGTATTCGATATCCAGAGGAAGTTGACTCCAAAATAGTTCTGGACGGAGGATCTCCTCATCCTTCCTCTTCAATGCCTCAAAAACAGCCGCACACATTGTCGAAAGCTACTACAAAATACAAATTCCAATCTACAATTATTTCCTGATAACCCGCGTTTTTCTTTATATTAACTATATAATGGTTTTCCCGGATTTTAACTAAAACTATGAGCTCTGGAATTATTATTTAATCTACTTAATGTATTTCAGGTATTTATCAAAGACAACTTTGAAATATACCTATCGCACAAGCGGTTTTCACCATACTTAACCCTATAGGCTAAAAAGTAAATGCCATAGTATAGTTATAAGAGAACTATAAGGATTGGGACTATGGGTAATGGCACACAGGCCTTTATGGGTGTTAACACCCATATCAAAAAATACGCAATAGTTTGTCAATTGCGTATTCTGCCTATTGAATAAGTGTTTACACTTTCACATTCTTACTATTGTTATTAACTATAACCATTTATAAGCTATAATTAAAAAGACTATTAAAATAACCATATAGTATAGGATATAAAAATGCTGGATAGAGTAGAACTTCAAATCAAAGCCGGAGACGGAGGTAAGGGAGCTATAACCTTCCGAAGAGAAAAGTTCATACCCTTCGGAGGGCCTTTTGGTGGGGATGGAGGGAAAGGCGGCAACATCACTATTAAAGCCGATGAAAACATGAATACTTTAAGGGCCTATAAGTATAAAAGGTCTTTTAAGGCGGAAAATGGTGGGGCCGGGATGACCAAGAACAAGCATGGAAAAAATGGAGAAAACTTGTCTATCGGTGTTCCTCCAGGTACGCTGGTGTACCTGAAAAACGAATTAGGAGAAGCTGAACTTCTGTCTGACCTGGAAATGGTGGGGCAGGAGGTGGTAGTGGCGCGAGGAGGAAACGGCGGATACGGCAATCTTCACTATGCCACGGCCACCAATCAGGCTCCCCGCATCGCTCAGCCAGGTATTCCGGGACAGAAAAAGTCGGTTA
This sequence comes from uncultured Dehalococcoidia bacterium, assembly GCA_903890885.1. Lineage (GTDB taxonomy): Bacteria > Chloroflexota > Dehalococcoidia > Dehalococcoidales > UBA3254 > UBA3254. The sequence goes on along the minus strand of CAITCX010000464.1, from coordinate 5,524 downwards.
TTCTGGAACTTCGTTTGATTGCAGATGTGGGCATCATCGGATATCCCAATGTAGGCAAGTCTTCTTTACTGGCTGCCCTTTCGAGGGCCAAACCAGATATTGCTGATTACCCCTTTACGACTTTAGAGCCTGTTTTAGGAGTAGTCCAGGTAGGAGAGAAATACTTTATACTGGCAGAGATTCCCGGTTTGATTGAAGGCGCTCATGCCGGCAAAGGACTGGGACATAACTTTTTAAGGCATGCTATGCGCACGACGGTCTTGATTCATCTACTGGATGGAACTTCAGCTTTTCCGCTTGAGGACATGATACGGGTCAATAATGAGTTGGCCCTTTTCGATGCCAGTCTGGCTAAAAGAACGCAGGTTTTAGCTATTAATAAAGTTGATTTACCAGATGTCCAGGCACGTGTGGATGAATTGAAAGTTATATTTGCTGAGGCCGGGTTGACTCCAGTCTTTGTTTCTGCGTCGGAAAGGCTCGGACTGGATGAATTGGTAGCAGAAACCTGGAAGATACTACAGCCTGCCCAGACGAAAGCTAAATTAGCCCAGGTAGCACTGGAACCGGTGAAGGTGTTCCGTCCAGAGGCGGTGGATAAAGATGCCAGAATTCACAGGAAAGGCAACCGTTTTATTCTTGCCGAACCTAAACTGGAAAGTTTACTGGATAAGTTGAACCTTGAGGATCCGGAGGATTTACAAGAGTTTAATGACGCCTTGGAGAAACTTGGCATTAACCAGGCTTTGAAAGGATCGGGTGTTAAATCCGGAGACACAATAATTACGGGAAAATTAGAATGGACCTGGATAAACGATGAAGATCGGCGTCATGGGGGGCACGTTTGACCCTATCCATATTGGGCATCTTGCTGTAGCTGAAGAAGCCCGGCGGTTGTTGTCTTTAAATAAAGTGATCTTCATGCCGGCCGGTCACCCCTATTTCAAAGACGGTACGATGATTACGCCGGCAGAAGACCGCGTCAGAATGTTGGAGTTGACTCTCATCGGGCAGCCAGATTATGCATTATCCCGGTTGGAAGTTGAAAGGCAGGGTCCTTCCTATGCCGTGGATTCCATTACCAAAATCAAGGCGCAGATGGATCCGATGGATGAGGTATTTTTCATAATGGGCTGGGACAGCGTCATGAGCTTGCCTCTCTGGTATGAAGCCGATCGGTTGATCAGGTTATGCCGGATAGTAGCAGCGCCCAGACCGGGTTATCCCCAACCCGATCTTCTGTCCTTAGCCCTGGATTTACCGGGCATCACAGAGCGAGTTATTGTCATGGAAAGGCCTCTAATTGACATCAGCGCCAGTCTTATCCGGGAAAAGGTACGCAGGGGCCTTTCGATAGATGGTATGGTACTTCCTGACGTTTCCGTGTACATCCGGGAGAAGGGACTATACCAGGGAAAACCCTGAATCTCAATTTTCAACTGTAAGAAATCGCATGTTCACGATAAAGCAATAAATTCCAGGGATAATAAACTAATTTAACCCAAACTCAGATGGTGCAAAATAAAGCCCCCTCCAGTTTTTCGGTTGGAGGGGGCTTTGAGTTTTCATATTTATCTGAAAGTATTAGACATCCAGGTTCTTGACGCTCTTGGCGTGGGCCTGGATGAAGGCCTTGCGTGGTGGGACCTCTTCACCCATCAGAATACGGAAAGATTCGTCGGCTCTGACCGCATCCGGTACAGTAACCTGTAGTAGAGTTCTGGTTTGCGGGTTCATGGTGGTCTCCCAGAGTTGCTCTGCTGACATCTCACCTAGACCTTTATAACGCTGGAGTTCGATCTTGCGGTTGGTCTCTTTAACGCGGCGTAGAACCTCGTCACGTTCCTGGTCCGAATAAACCCAGTGCTGCAAACTACCCGCTTTTATGCGATAGAGAGGAGGCTGGGCAATATATAAGTGGCCTTTGTTGATCAATTCCGACATATGCCGGAAGAAAAAGGTGAGGAGCAGGGTGCGGATATGAGACCCGTCAACATCGGCATCGGTCATCAGGATGACTCGATGGTAGCGTAATTTTAAGAGGTCCAGGTCGCTATCTATGTTAGTGCCCAGGGCGGTTATAAGATTGCGGATTTCTTCATGTGCCAGCATTTTGTCCGGGGCGGCTTTTTCCACATTCAGGATTTTACCACGCAGGGGTAGTATGGCCTGAAAGCGCCGGTTGCGGCCCTGTTTAGCTGAGCCTCCGGCGGATTCACCTTCGACCAGGTACAATTCGCTATTGGCAGGGTCTTTTTCCGAACAGTCCGCTAGCTTGCCGGGAAGAGCACCACCATCAAGGCTGTTCTTTTTCAGTACAAGATCTCTGGCCCGGCGGGCGGCCTCTCTGGCGCGAGCGGCCGTGAAACATTTTTCCAGGATACTGTGGGCATCATCCGGATGTTCTTCCAGGTAAAGTGCTAGTTGATCGGACATGACGCTTTCCACCACGCTTTTGGTCTCGGCGTTTCCCAGCTTGCCCTTGGTCTGTCCTTCAAACTGGGGTTCCGGTAGACGGACGCTGACGATGGCAGCCAAACCTTCGCGGACATCGTCGCCGGTCAAGCTGGCCTCGTCTTCCTTGACAAGTTTGTTCTTGCGAGAGTAATCATTTAATACGCGGGTCAAGGCGGTGCGGAAGCCAGTCAAATGGGTACCGCCATCTATGGTATTGACGCAGTTGGCAAAACTGTAAATGGATTCGGAATAGCCGTCGTTGTACTGGAAAGAGATTTCTACTGTAGTTTTATCTACCTGTTTGAAGATGTAAATAGGTTTGGGATGCACGACTTCGCGGGTGCGGTTGAGGTGATGAACGTAACCGGCGATACCGCCCTCAAAGTAGAAAGTGTTTTCGACATCTATCCGCTCATCCTGGAAGGTGATTTCAAGTCCTTTATTGAGGTAAGCGATCTCTCGGACTCGGTCCAGCAGAATGGTGTAGTCATAAGTGGCATCACCAAATATTTCTTTATCTGCTAAAAATGAAATCGCGGTTCCGCAACCTACGGCGGTACCTACTTCCTGTACCGGACTGGTGAGAATACCCTGTTTGAACTGAATATTATAGAGCTTAGAGTCTCTTTTAATCTCAGCGGTGAACCATTCAGAAAGTGCGTTAACGGCCTTGGCTCCGACACCGTGTAGACCACCGGAAACCTGGTAGGCCCCCCCGCCGAATTTGCCACCGGCGTGGAGGATGGTGAGAGCGGTTTCTAGCGCGGACTTACCGGTAGTGGGATGTATCTCTACAGGGAAACCGCGACCGTTATCTTCAACAATAACAGAGTTATCCTTTTTTATTATTACAGTTATGCGGTTGCAGTAACCAGCCATGGCTTCATCTACGGAGTTATAGACGATTTCATAAATCAGATGATGCAGGCCTCGTTGATCTGTGCTGCCGATATACATGCCTGGACGGCGCCGCATGGCCTCCCTTCCCCCTAGAACCTGGATATTGGCGGCGGTATAAGAACCGGCAGCTTCAGGAACGCCGTTAGTATTTTCCGTATTTGGCGTTTCAGGTTGAGAGTTGGGATTAATTTCCATAAAAGGTATTCCCCCCTAAATTATCATGCGAATTGTTAATGCTGGTGAGTTTTTTAAGCGCTAAAGAAGATAGTCCGTTTAGGTCTCTAAAATAACCAGAGTGCGTACTTTTAGCCCTGCGGGATACCTCCCACCAACTATAGTATTATAGCATATTGCCGATATCCAGTGTATCTAAATGGGGATAAGAAACACAGGTTCCAGATAACAACTACCAGGAGTCCAGAAAAATACAAGTGGAAATTTCCCAGCTACCTGCAATTCCATTAGTTTGGCTATTGGTTACTCTTTCCTAAAAGTATTTTTAGTTGTTCGGCAGAAATGTTCTCCTGCTGGGAAGTGGTCATATCCCTCAATTGGACAGTTCCAGTCTTGATTTCCTCTTCGCCGATGATAACGGTATAACGCACTCCAGTGCTGTTGGCCTGCCGCAACTGGGCTTTAAGGCTTTTACTGCCAGGTGCTTGAAGAGCGGCAAAACCTGATTTGCGGAGTTGGCTGCACAAATTGACGGCGGCTTCTCTGGCCGCCTCGCCTAGATAGGCTACAAAGATCAGAGGTCCAGGGGTGGTAGGTACAGAAAGGTTCTGCCGCTTTAAATTAGCCGCAATCCGTTCGATGCCGGTGGCAAAACCCAGAGCAGGGGTCGGTTTTCCTCCCAACTCTTCGATGAGACCGTCATAACGGCCGCCGCCTCCAATGGTGCTCTGTGCGCCCTCGATTTCTGGCTGGATTTCGAAAACGGTGCGGGTATAGTAGTCCAGTCCGCGCACCAGGCAATGGTCTATCTCGTATGGCAGATTCAGGACGGTCAGGAAAGTTTTAAGTTTTGAAAAATGCTCAGCACATTCCGGACATAGCTCTTCATAACTTTTTGGCGCTGAGGCAGCTAGTCGGCGGCAGGAGTCGTTCTTGCAATCCAAAAGCCGCAAAGGGTTTTTTTCCAGGCGTATCTTGCAGTCTTTGCATAAATTCTGAGTGTCTGTGGAATAATAAGTTTTTAGTTTTTCCAAATATTGTGGACGGCAATGCGAGCAACCGATACTGTTGATAATCAGGTGTAGTTGACTAATGCCCAGCGAGACATAGAACTGCCAGGCCATATCAATCACTTCGGCGTCCAGAACTGGATCGCTGTCACCGATGGCTTCATAACCAAACTGATGAAACTCGCGGTACCGACCGGACTGAGGACGTTCGTAGCGGTAGTTGGCTTCCATATAAAAAAGCTTGACCGGTTGGGGCAGATTCTGCATTCCGTGTTCGAGATAGGCGCGGCAAACCGGTGCCGTACCTTCCGGGCGCAGCGTCAGCTTATTACCGCCGCGGTCCTCAAAAGTGTAAATTTCTTTTTGGACGATATCTGTAGCTCCACCCACACCTCGCAGAAAGAGTTCGGTATCCTCAAAAACCGGAGTATCTATACGCTTGTAACCGTAAAGACGGGCAATATCAGCGGCTTTTTTTTCGATATAAAGGCGGTAAGGCTGTTCTTCTGGCAAAATATCGGAAGTTCCGCGTGGTGACTGGTACACAATCTATCTCCTGTTAGTGATTTCTCGAGATTAGAATACAGTAGAGAGGGTTGTTTGTAAAGCGGGGATTGTTGCGTTTACTCGCTACGGCAATTGGATTATACTGGTAATTACTGCGGAGAGATATATGAGTATTGAACGATTGCTGCAAAAGGTTAAACAATATCTGCCGCCGGATAAGGTCAAGCTGGTCCAGGAAGCCTATGACTTTTCACGCGACGCCCATCTGGGTCAGAGCCGGTTATCTGGCGAACCGTATATTGAACATCCTCTACAAATATCATTAACGCTGGCTGATCTGCGCTTGGATGCAGCTTCTATTGAAGCTGCTTTGTTGCATGATGTTTCCGAAAATTGCGGTATCGCTATCATAGACATAGAAACCCGCTTTGGATCTGAAGTAGCTAAACTGGTGGACGGAGTCACCCGGCTGGGCA
>CAITCX010000463.1 GCA_903890885.1 uncultured Dehalococcoidia bacterium | reverse complement strand
TTCAACGTTTTCGGAAACCCTCAATGAGAGGGATTTTCGGTGTGTTACGTTAGCTTCGTTTTATTGTTAGTCTTTGCCGTAGGTTATAATTGTGGCGTTTAATTTTTGAATAAGATTTAGTACAGGTAATTTTCCAACATCGATCTTGAGTACGGCTAAATCTGCTGCCGGATCGGTTTTGACCGAAACGGGAGTACAGGTTTTTCCATTATGCAGCTGCACGGTGATAGATTGGACACCTGCAACAACATGGTTATTGGTTACGATGATACCGGAGGCTTGATAAATCCAACCGGTCGCACGATTAACCGATACTACCGCTGGTTTAATCTTATTAAATACCTGAGAATAAGCAGGGAGTGGCGTACAGCCCACTAAAATAATCAGGCCGATTACAAAAAAGATGAGCTCTGTCAAAACCCATTTATATTGCTTCATCGTGTATTATCCTTAATTCAGGTGATGAGTTGACAGGTAAAGCCGGAATTCCCAATTTATGCAATATATTTTCCCTGGCGACAGTGGGCGCAATTAAGTTGTAGTGATATTATACACGCCAGATCTCACAAAATCATCTCTTTGGGGATAATGGCGGCTCAGCGAACAACCAGGCGGGCCGGGAACTATAATGAAAGTAGAAACTGCCTGTGAAGCAGGGCTGAAAGGAGGAGCCGTATGCCTGCCGTAAAAATCAAGGGAATCAGGATAAATTACCAGGCCAAAGGGGAGGGCGAGCCATTAGTAATAATAAACGGATTTACAGGAAATATTAGAGACTGGCTTTTACAAACGCCCGCTTTTAAAAAACGATTCCGGGTCATCACTTTTGACAACCGGGGCTCAGGAAAGTCGGACAAGCCGGAAGGCCCCTATTCTGCCAAAATGATGGCGGAGGATACTGTAGCCCTCATGGACGAACTGGGGGTAAAAAAGGCCCACATACTGGGGTTTTCCATGGGAGCGGCAATCGCCCAGGAAATAGCGATAAATTTTCCGGAAAGGGTGAACAAATTGATACTGCTGGGCGCCTGGAGCAATAACAATGATGCCGACAGCGGCTTGACGCCAGAGCTTATGCAGGCGACGCAATTGACACCTCAGCGGATCCCTGGTGCAGCCATGAGCCTGGCCATCAACAGTGCCTTATACCGGCTGATTTTCCTGCCCCTCAAGAGTATGATGAACCGGCGGATGGGGGCAGCGGCCTATCCCGGCACTCTCGGTCAGCGGGACGCCTTAATGACTCACAATACGGCAGACAGGTTGAAGCTGATAAAGGCGCCAACCCTGGTCATAACCGGAACCAAAGACAGGTGCGTGAGACCGGCCTCTTCAGAACCGCTGGCCAGGCAAATACCCGGCGCAAAACTGGTTAAAATAGAAAACGGTTCCCACGCGGTCTTCCTGGAGATGAGCCGCAGATTCAATAAAGAAATAATGAGCTTTTTAAGCGCCTGAAACGTGGTGATGTTATTGGCATTCTGGATAATATCATCTTTTCCCACTTCTTTTCCCCTTGAGGCAGAATATCCTTTTGGCTCTATATCGAAATAATGATTCTCCCTATTCTGATCATCAACCAGGATCACAGTTTGGCTGATGCCACTCACCATAACCTGAGACGGGGCCACTGAGGTATCTTAGGTGACTGGGCCTGGCAGGTCATCCAATTAGTCAGTAATCTAGCCTTCGTCAATAGGGAAAGTCACTTCAGACACAACTTCCCCTCCGGTTCAGTTATTTCCCGTTCTGTAACCCGGCTAGAAAGGCGCGTGCTGCTTCCTTTTGCGCGCCCTCCGGAGCAAGTTGAAGATACTTAACCATTAACACCTGGACTTCGATAGATGGTCCTGCGTTATTCCAAAGCACCAGGGCAAGATTCCCATAGGCGACATAATCGCCGGGATCATTGAGAATGGCAATGCGATACATTTTTTTTACAAAGTCGGCATCGGGTTGCGGACCATGTTTATCCCGGGATGTCCCAATTTCAAGAGCGAGATGACTGTAGAAACCGCCTATTTCCGCTTCCCAGGAAGTATCAGGATAAGTCTTATCAGGAAAATGCAGGCTGGCGAAATAGTCGCTTTCTGCTCTCAAAAAAGCATACGAGTCCGTAACATCACCTTTCTTCATGAACCGAACCGGTAAACCTGAACGCAATTCGTCAAAGGTATCTGTCAGTTCATCAAAAATGTGACCGAACCCTGCTCCGTATACTGCGTGGTGCTCCAGATTAGCAGTTACAAAATCAGCTAATAACGTGCGTTTATCCGGTGAAAATGCGGGTATGGTAACTTCAGGATGAAAACGGCGCAACTCGTCCATGTACCAGGGAGTCGCGAGGAATTGAAAATCAATGGCTACGACGTCTTTCCTGTAGCCCAACACGGTTTGTTGATATGTGACGCACATGTGAGGCTCGTCACCGTCCATAATAAGAATAGCGTTTGGCTCAAGTTTTGCCAGCAAATCCCGGCCAAAATCCTCAGCCACAGCATCATGTTTCAAATCAAGCGCCGGAAGCCTGTTAAAAGCCAGCCCTACCGGCCCAAGAATAGAGGCTATAAGGCATAGTGTAACCAACCCTCTCGGCAAAAATACGCTGGCCTTTTTGTTGGCCAGTTTATTCGCCAATTCCAATAGCCACGCCACACCGGCAGCGATAAAGAAAACAAAAGGGATACTCGGCATAATATAGAAGCGTTCAAATACACCCTGGGATAAAGGTATGTTAAGCGGAGGATTGGCCAGAATCATAAATAAAGGCCCACCGATAAGAAAAGCCAGGCCAAGCCCGAGAAGTTCTATCTGGCGTTTTATAAAAAACCAGACGGCGCCTAGTACAGCCAAAATTATTCCCACCCAGGTAAAATTATTAATGAAGTAACTGGCAAAAAAGGTTAACTGCTGGAACCGGCTGCCGGCCGCTAAAGTAGAACCAACTGAACTAGGACCAAAACTAAATGTACCATAATCAATGCGCATTACAACGTGCCAGAAATTTATAAAACTGCTGGGATTGCCCCAATTTACGGGAGGATCAGTCCCCGCCGCAAGGGGTAAATAAATGTAGGGCAAGAGGCCAACCACAAAAAATATGACGGCGATGGCAATTTCGCGTATGGGGTAACCCGGGTCAATTGAGCCAGACCTGGATTGCCGGTTTGGCAAATGTGCCCTTGCCTCGCTGCGCCAGCGCGCAATGCCCCAAAATAACAGGACGAAAAGTCCTGGAGCCAGCAGCGCAATGGTAAGCTGGTTGGCTAAGCCCAGCCCGGCAACCAGGCCACTTATCCAGAGAAACAACCGTTTTTGAGGTTTTTTAAGCCACTCCAGCATGAGCACGATAATGCTGGCAGCGAACAGGTTATTCAGGGCAAAGACTTCGGCGACGATTGAATAACTCCAGAAGGTTTTTGAAACGGCCAGAAGACCAACACCAGTAACCGTACAGGCGATCAAACATATTTGACCGGCATTTTTACCCAGTTTTAGAAAATTGGCCGCCATAAGTCTGAAAAGTCCATAGCCAATTACGGCGAGAGCTAACGAGTCTAATATGGCGGAGAGAAGGTTAATGCGAAAGGCTGGAGTTCCCCAGGGAAGGAAACCCATCAAGTGCCCAAGCATGGTTACTATCGGGTATCCCGGGGGGTGGGGAATCCCCAGGCTCCAGGCAGCCGATATGAGATCGCCACTATCACCAGTGGGCATAGTCCTGGAGGCCGTCGCTAAATACAACAGGAAAGCTGATATTGCGATCAAGACTAAAAGTCCGAACTGCAAGGCCGAAATACCAAGAACAGGGGTGGCTAATAGCCTGGAGATACGGCCAGAATCGTCATTAATCACGGAAGGCCTGGACTTGCCGGTGGCTGACTCGTCCAGAATATTTCTTTCTGAAAAAGCTTTGTCCGGCTTTGGCTTGATCTGGCTATTTTTTTGTCGCCGAGGCGCCATCTAATTTCTCCGACGAATAGTTTTTAGCCAATTCTTTGAACCGCACAATGAAACTTGACGATTTTACCTGTAGCGCCCGAAAGTAGTCTTTTCGATTATGCCTATTATATAACAGCCCCAGCTTTGAAACAATAGTTTTTCATATATTACATTATTGGAGCGATATTAATTGCATATGTTATAACTGTAGTTTTCAGTATTTCGGGGATCGCATCCGGGGGTGAGGATAAACTAACTCCGCCCGGGAATAAAGGCAAACACCAAAGACACGATGATGACAATAGCCATAATCGCATAAAGTATATAAAGAAGTGCTTTAGAAATTTTCATACGTTCTAACCAGAATTTTAACAGATAAGTCCAGTACAAGTATATACCAAATTATGTCCCTTATTAATAAATAGTAAAAACCGTTATTAAAAAGGCAGGCAACTATTTTTCAATAATCAGTTCATATGAGCCGGTGCCCAGGCCGATTTTTTCAGCATGCTCAAGACAGCAATGCCAGTCGGTAGTGGGATGAACATCGGTGAGATGGTCATGATGAGTACGGGCCCGTTGATCCAGAATACTGCCGGCAACAGCGGGCTGTTTATTAACCGCATCAATACAGGCTCTATCCAGGGCGACAGGATCGAAAGAGGCAAACATGCCTACATCGGGAACAACAGGGGTATCGTTATCCCCATGGCAGTCACAATAAGGAGAGACATCTATAACCAGGCTGATATGAAAATGGGGACGGCCTTTGACAACGGCCAGGGCGTATTCGGCTATTTTGTAGCTCACAGCTTTATTGGAGGCATCGAAAGGCGCCTGGATGGCATTGGCAGGGCAAGCACAGATGCAGCGCCCGCAGCCGACGCACTTTGATTCATTTATGGAGGCCTTCTTCTGGTTGAGGGTTATAGCTGACTGCGCACAATTTTTAAGACAGGTACCACAGCCGGTGCATGATTTGCGATCGACAGCAGGTTTTCCATCCGAGTGCTGCTCCATTTTACCGGCACGCGAAGCGCAGCCCATGCCGAGGTTCTTCAAGGCGCCGCCAAACCCGGTGAGCTCGTGACCCTTAAAATGGTTAAGAGAAACAATGATATCAGCGTCCATGATGGCCGCACCTATTTTGGCTTCTTTCACATATTGGCAGTTAAGGGGAACCCTGGTTTCAGAGGTGCCCTTGAGGCCGTCAGCTATGATCACATGGCAGCCGGTCGAAAATGGCGAAAAACCATTTTCATAAGCGGTATACAGGTGTTCCAGGGCATTTTTCCGGCTGCCTGGATAAAGAGTTGAGCAATCGGTAAGGAACGGCTTTCCCCCCAGGGACCTGACCATATCCACAACAGTCCTGGCATAATTGGGACGCAGGAAGGATAGATTGCCCTGTTCTCCGAAGTGCATTTTAACTGCCACATATTTATTTTTAAAATCGATAGAATCCATGCCGGCCTTTTGCATAAGCCGGGTCAGCTTAACCAGAAGACTGGTGCCGGCAGGCGCCCGCATATCGGTAAACCACACTTTTGAACTGTTTCTCTGTTCCACTGTGACATCTCCAAATTGGATTACTGCGTAAAATTGTAGCACAAAGCGAGGTGAAATCAATAATGGGCTGGGAGGCCAGGTTGAGAAAGAACTAATCTCAAAGCCGTAGTTCTCCATCTCTCCGGCACTTGCCGGTTTCTCAACCTGGCCTGTAAAATTACCTGTTTATGGGCGGCTATTCCTGTTTCTTATTTAACGTCGATAGTTGATTAGGATATTTACATTTTCTCTTTATGGCACCCCTACCGGCGCGCTCTGGCCGTAGTTGGCCGCCAGCAAGCCGAAGTCGGCGATGTTGATTATCCCGTTGCCGTCAAAGTCAGCCCGGTTATCATAGTCGGGGGTGCTTTTACCATATGTAGCTGCCAGGATACCAAAGTCGGTGATGTTGACGATGTTGTCATCATTGGCGTTGCCTTCCAGCAGAGTGCCCAGATTTAAGG
>CAITCX010000462.1 GCA_903890885.1 uncultured Dehalococcoidia bacterium | reverse complement strand
TGCTGACTGCCCAGTTGGCATAGGCCATGCCATGCATTCCCAGCATGCCGTAGCTTAAAGCATGAGATTCGGGAAAACAGCCGATACCCAGCAGGGTAGTGACCACGGGAATATGAGCGGTTTCCGCCAGCTCTTTTAACTCAGCGAATGCACCTGAGATAGTCACACCTCTGCCGGCGATAATCAGAGGCTTCTGAGAAGCGTTATTGATCAGGTCAGCCGCTTTCTTGATCTGCGAAGGATGGCCCTGCACAATCGGATGATAGCCAGGCAGGTTAACCTTATCAGGATAAATAAACTCAGCCTGCTCGATAAACACATCTTTGGGGATATCAATCAAAACAGGCCCCGGACGCCCAGTCCTGGCCAGATAAAAAGCCTCTTTAACTACCTGAGCAATTTGCCCGGCTTGCATAACCAGATAGTTATGCTTGGTGATAGGCAGAGTAATGCCGGTAATATCCACTTCCTGGAAAGCGTCTTTGCCGATAAAGGGGCGCGCCACCTGACCGGTGATGGCCACCATCGGCACAGAATCCAGATGAGCATTAGCGATACCTGTGACCAGATTAGTCGCGCCGGGCCCAGAGGTAGCCAGACAAACGCCTACTTTGCCGGTGGCACGGGCATAGCCGTCAGCCGCATGGGCAGCGCCCTGTTCATGACGCACCAGGATATGTCTCAAAGCGGGATATTGAGGAAAAGTATCGAAAAGAGGCAGGACTACCCCACCCGGGTAGCCGAAAAGGACATCCACCCCTTCCTTAATTAAACTCTCACATAATATTTGAGCGCCTGTTAATTTCATGCTTGTTTCAGTCTCCCTCTACTTGAAAACCGCGCCTGTACTGGCCGAGGTCACCCGATCTACGTAACGTCTAAGGTAGCCGGACTTGATTTTCGATTCAAAGGCAGGCAACTTGGCCAGACGTTTGGCAATTTCTTTAGCGCTCAATTCAACTTCCAACTTAAAGGCAGGAATGTCAATTTTAATAATATCGCCTTCCTGGACGGCAGCGATGGGACCGCGGGAAGCGGCTTCCGGAGAAACGTGCCCAATGGAAGAACCGCGAGTAGCGCCCGAAAAACGACCGTCCGTGATCAAGGCTACCTGTTTATCCAGACCCATACCGGCGATAATGGAGGTAGGAGTCAACATCTCACGCATACCAGGCCCGCCCCTGGGGCCTTCGTAGCGGATAACCACCACATCTCCAGCTTTAATAGCGCCAGCCATAATGGCTTTAGTAGCCTGTTCTTCAGAATCAAAAACACGGGCCGGGCCGGTGTGAACCATCATTTCAGGCACGACGGCAGCCCGCTTGACGACGGCACCTTCAGGGGCCAGATTGCCAAATAAAATAGCGGTGCCACCTTTCTGGGAATAAGCCGTTTTGGGCGAGTGGATAACCTCCGGGTCAACCACCCTCGCCGCCGTGATAATCTGGCCGGTGGTTTTACCGGAAACCGTCCTGGTATCTTTATTCATCAAATTCTTGAGCTGTTTCATTATGGCCGGAATGCCACCGGCACGATCCAGGTCTTCGATATGGTTAGTGCCAGCCGGACTCAGTTTGCAGATATAAGGGGTCTTTTCGCTGATCTCATTGATCTCTTTCAGCGGAAATTCAATCCCAGCTTCACTGGCTATGGCAGCGAAGTGCAGGATAGAGTTAGTGCTGCCGCCCAGCGCCATATCTACAGTCAGCGCATTTTGAACCGACTTTTTAGTGATAATATCGCGGGGACAAACCTTATCGGCCAGCAATTTTAATATTTGCTGACCGGCTTCTTTGGCCAACCTGTGACGTTTGATATCGATCGCCGGAATAGTGCCGTTACCGGACAAACCCATGCCTACGGCTTCAGTCAGGCAGTTCATGGTGTTAGCAGTGTACATACCAGAGCAACTGCCGCAACCGGGACAGGCTGCTTCTTCCAGTTCGGCCAGTTCGTCTTCGGTCATTTTGCCGCTGACAGTTTTCCCGACTGCCTCAAAGGTGGAACTCAAATCAACGATTTTGGTTCCTTCGGCCGTGGCTAATTTACCGGCCATCATGGGCCCACCGCTGATAAATATGGAAGGCAGATTCAGCCTGAGGGAGGCCATCAACATACCGGGAATGATTTTATCGCAATTCGGAATAAAAACCAGGGCATCAAAGGCGTGAGCTTCAACCACAGTTTCTACCGAGTCGGCGATCAATTCACGGCTGGGCAGACTGTATTTCATGCCGGAATGGTTCATGGCAATGCCATCACATACAGCGATAGTATTAACCTCGAAAGGGACGCCGCCGGCAGCCCGGACGCCTTCTTTAACTGCTTTGGAGATCTCATTGAGGTGCATATGACCCGGAACGATCTCGCTATAGCTGTTGATAATGCCGATGAAGGGTTTATCAAATTCCTTTCTGGTGCAACCCAGGGCATACAGCAAGGCACGATGCGGAGCCCTCTCAACGCCCTTTTTTATCAAATCGCTTTTCATCTTTCATTCCTTCCGTATTATTGTACTGCTGAATTAAAAAAATAACGCCCTAAAAGGACGGCTTTCCCCTTATAATGATGATATCCAACCTTACACAAAACATAGCATAGCCCCATATCATTGTCAATCAATCCTCGAATACGTTTAGAGCCTATTTTCGCTCTTTACCAGTGCATAATATCAACCAATAAAAAAGCCCGGGGTTGCGTCCCGGGCCTGATGTGCGTAATAAGTTTTTTCGGTTAAATCTGAGCAGACACACCAGGCCGTGCGCACACCAGTGCGACATTTACAATAAGTACGAGGCCGGTGTTAAATTTCTGTGAATACATATTCATCTGCTTCCTTGTATATTGATAATATTATTACATTGAATAGAAGCCTGTCAACTAAGCGGAGTTTTCCATCTCTACCAGTTTCTCCAAGCGGCGTTGATGGCGGCCACCCTCAAATTGAGTAGAAAAGAAAAGCCCGAGTATGTCTTCAACCCCCTCTTCACCTCTTTCTGCCCCCAGGCAGATAATATTGGCGTTATTATGCAGCCTGGCCCGCTCAGCAGCAAAGGCATCACAGCATAAAGCCGCCCTGATACCTTTGACTTTATTAGCGGCAATACTCATGCCGATCCCGGTGCCGCAGATCAAAATGCCAAAGTTACACTGCCCGTTAACCACGGCTTTACCAACAGTGCCGGCAATATCAGGATAATCCACAGGTTCAACGCTGAACGAACCAAAGTCCTGGCTTTCCAGTCCCAATTCAGTCAAGCACTGGATAACAAACTTTTTAAATTCAAGGCCGCGATGGTCTGAACCGACTGCAATCAACATTTTTCTATCCTAATTCAACTATTTCGGCAATTTTAGCCCGTGAAAGAGCCCCTTCACGAAGGACCACCGGTATATCACCCGCCAAATCAATCACGGTAGATTCTCTGCCATTGGGAGCAGGTTCGGCATCTATAACCAGGTCCACGCTTTTACCCAGTTCAGAGCGCACGTCCTCAGCCGAGATCAAAGTGGGTTTCCCGCTGATATTCGCGCTGGTGCCGACGATCGGCGAACCCAGGCCTTGAATCAGCGCGCGCGGAACCGGGTGATCAGGAATGCGAATGGCAACGGTATTCCCTCCAGCAGTGATAAGATCAGAAATGACCAAACTGCGGTATACGATCAAGGTCAACCCGCCGGGCATAAACTGATTGATCAAGCGCCAGGCGTGGGGAGACAGATCACGAGCCACTTCCCGCAGCTGGGAAATATCAGCCAGCAAGACCGGTAAAGCTACCCCGGAAGAGCGTTTTTTAATTTCATAAACCCGCCTGATGCCGGATT
>CAITCX010000461.1 GCA_903890885.1 uncultured Dehalococcoidia bacterium | reverse complement strand
TGTTCGCTGCATTCGCCCACCCGCACTATGTTCAGCGATTATTCTCTAGACTTGTTTCCTGTGTTTGCTCATTAGGCCAGACTTTGTAGCAATGATCCATCCTCGCTTTTCGGATCGATTCCGGATGACACAATTGAAACCATTGGCCTCCAAGTGGAAAATCAAATCAGCTTCCGTATTGTTGCTCCATAAATCACAATGATACAGAACTAAAATGGTACCAATTCGCTGAAGAACGTTATTGGTGGTGCTCAGCAAAATGGGGAATTCACTTCCTTCGCAATTTAACTTCATGAAATGGCATTCGGTAATCCGCTTGCTTTCGAAAAAAGTGGACAAAGTGGATGATTTCACAGTTTCACTATATCGGGAAAGGTTTTTCACAATAGAGTGGCCCCAGTTGCCGGTATCATAGTAAAGTTTGCACGTACCTTCTTTGTCTGACATAGCCAAATGATGAATTGAAATGTTGGCACATTGATTTAGAGCGACGTTAATGCGTAAGAAGTTGAAGGAATCTTCACAGGCTTCAATCGCATACACCTTGCCATGCCTTACTTTAGACGATGCTAAAAGGGAGAATGTGCCGATGTGAGCTCCGATATCGATAATCACGTGGCCCGCTTCGGGCTGGTACTCCGGAACTCCTGATAAAATGATGTCGTTATCAAAACTGTCACTAATAACTGCTTCATCTGCAGTATTCTTTCGATAAGCGATGTCAAATCCACCAAAAGAACTGATGGCCAGCATCGATGGCTGATCAGGAGCTGGTCTTGCAAATATTTGGCGCGTCATTTTGTAACATGGCCGAATAATGGCCATTAGCTTTTTTGGAAGAATGCCTGCAATCCTGTCCTCTATCTTTGCCATTTTTTAGTCTCTCATCCGTGGATTGTCGCCCAACACTACGGTTCAACAGAAGCCGGCTCTATTTGTCGATTGCGCAGTTACTTGTTTAACAACATCTTAACTATCCTCTTAAACAATTCTGGTATCATAGCTTTAACTTTGTATAAAACCATCTTTTGCTCTATCGATTTACGATAAAGATTATCTACTGTAGCATAGCCTTCTTCCCTAAAAGTTTTAAGTATTAAATCTCTCTTGTTGCTGGCACGTGTTGGAAGCTCAAGATTGAGCCTGTCCCGTGCAGAATACGCTTTAAGCGCAAAGATTTCATGGTTTATCTAAACAACGGCATAGCAGTATAGTCCAAGGTACAGGAGACCGTACTTCCAGTACATCAAAATAGCGTGACACCAGAGACAGCAACTGACTTTGAGACCAGTTTTGAATGTGCCCCGGCGTATTACCCCTATCCTTCCAATACTTGCCCCTGGCCATATTCAGGGCACGCCAGAGAGGTTCGCGAGGCACACTGACAATAAGATAAGGGCTGACTATAGCCTGTAGTACCTGCAAACCGTCATCCGGGCGTTCCAAGTGTTCCAGGACTTCGCAACAAACAACTAAATCGGCGGCATCCACATCCGGTTTCAAATCATATATACTGCAAGCCTTGAATGATTCGGCCGGTATATTCCTGTTCAAGGCATTGACCCTTGCCAACTCAATCACCTTACCGGAAAAATCACTGCCGCGCGCGGCAATCCCCTGCTCCAACCATTTCAACGTCCAATAGCCCTCTCCGCAGCCCACCTCGTGAATTGAAGCAGGTTTTACCTTGTCCACAAGCTCGGTCATGGCGGATACAAAGCCCTGCATCAGACATCGCTCAATGGGATTAGATGATCCGTATTTATCGTAGGCGTTGCCGAAAATAATGTCACCCTCTTTAAATCCACCTGATATTTTCACTAATGGCTACCTTTTAATCTAGCACAATAACCTGTTTTATCGTTACCGAGAAGCCACAGGTTAATGAGTGTAAGAAATCTTTGGTAATACTGTGGGATTATTTTCAATAGCCCGTATTAAATATGTCGCCTTCGTACCTTTAACATCCGCGTACAGCGGTTCAATCATTCCATTGCGGCTTTTCAATCTCCTGCCCAGTCTCTTAAGCTTAGTATCAGCCGGTTCAAGAATCTCATACTGTACTCCCCGTCCATCCATTTCCAGCATCGCACGTGAATCCCTGATGTTTATGACTGTATCTTTCAAACCATCAAAAACAAGCATCGGATAATACACCCTCATCGCCACAACATCCTTCCCGACAAGTTCAGCTTCAACTCTTAAACCTTCAGCCCCAAGGCGCAGCTTCTCTGTGACCGCAACATCCTGCCAGTTAAAAGTGACATTAAAAGCAACCAAGTCCGGTTTTTCTTCCTGGATAGAAACCTGCCCGGCCTTATTCCCGCTGCCAGGAAATTCCGCAAGCACCATCCAATCACCTTTCCCGTTCTTCCAGGCCGGCCCGACTGCAAGCGCCTTGAAATACTTTTCGTTGCCTGTATTAACCACTCCTTCTGACGGACCTAGCTGCGGATGTCCGTTTTTAAGATGTATGCGGATAATGCCGGTGGGATTGTACTTCTGGTTCCCCCTCGTCATGTACTGAACATAAGTCCCGCCCGCATTGGCAACAATCATATTAAACTCAGGAATATGGATTACGAAACCACCAAGGTCTGCCGGTGCCGGCTTTTCCTCGATAGAATCATCTGCATACAACCAGGCCGCACAGAGCATCGAAGCGGCCAGCATATTGTAACAGGCATGGACGGAATAGGGTTCATACCCGTGCTGCACCTCAACAGGGTAGCGATTCTTGACCATATAGCCGGAACCATCCGGTCGTATCCAGTTCTTTACCGACTGCAAAGCAAGGCGGGCCCCACGCTTGAAGGCTCCAGCCTCAGCCATCCGCCCCGCCTTCGCATAGTGGGCAGCATTGACTTCATAAACCTTCGCCAACTCCGCCTCGTTCCAGATATGATGCGCGCTCCGGTAACATGTCGGCAGTTCACCAAACGGCGACTGGATCAAAAGCGACGTCCAAGCGCCCATCCAGAGTATGTCGCGGTAAAACTCAAATGACTGACCATGATAGCCGCGATGCAGCATTCCGGTGAGATAGTAGCGGCTGAAGGCATCGTAAGCAAAAGGGTTGCCGCTTTCCTGATATAATCCTTGTGACGTAAAGTTGGTTTGCTGAATTTGGAGCATGTGATCGACGTAGGCAGACGAGTCCATCCCGTGAATAGATCGCAAGAACTCACCGCCGGCATTGACCAACCCCCGGTTGCCATGGGCTCTGTCGTATGCTTTGTATGTCCTGGCCGGATTCATACCCGCCAGCTGTATGCGCCAGATATCTATTTTGCCTGCCGGCAATACCTTCTGGAATTGTTCCAAAGCCAGCATCACCGGGTAGGTATAGAAATCACCGTGATTGTTGGCACATTTCCCCGCCACCATGTCTGCTATCGCCACGTCCATGGCCTTCCGCCCGCTGTCCAACAGCACAGGATCGGTGTTGAAACCGCTGGCGGCAAGTGTCGCCACCGCGTGCGCATAGCAAGGCGTCGTGAATGCAAACTCCTCTTTCCGCACCGGATCGATAATTCGCCCCTCGTCATTCTGATACACACGCATCGCCTTCACCTGGCCATCCACAATGCGCAAATAATCATCTTTTTTCAATCCGGTCGGCACGAAGCCCCCTGCGCCATCCTGGCGTTGCATTACGGACTCAATCTGCTTTACCAACGGATGGCTCTTCTGCACCTCATCCGGAGGCAGAATCGATTGCCCTTGTATAATAGCATCCTGAACCACCGGGGAATGGTTGATTCCGCTGCGCAACATCCATACGTCTGTGCACCCGGCACCAGCCATCACCAAGACAATAAGCGCTATAACCATTATCCTGTTGGTAATTCGCCAGATTCTCATAACTTGTTTCCTTCCCGTCTCTTAATAATCATAAAACACTATGCTGGCGAAACGCGTCCCTGCTGTACACTCCGTCTTCTAATGCTGACGACAATGTCATTGTCTATAAGTCCAACTAATATTTTAATGTTTTTTTTGCGTTTCTCTGAAAAACGGCAATCTGATTAGCCCCAAGCAAAAAGCGGCGATAGACGATAAGTTTCAGATTGCACTCAATAGCCAACCCCTCGAGTCGATTACGGCCCAGTAAAACTTCGTGTTCCTCGTTGGCCTGCCGGCTGAATAGGCCAATTCTTGCGCCAGCTGTATGCACCCAATCGACAGCCGGATGCGGCGTCGTACAGACAATGAAGTTATCGAGTCCGCTAAGGAGACGCTTGGCCAGTTCGCAAAGAAAAGCGTCAGGATCTGGAACATGTTCGATAACGGCGAGAGCTATTACTGTGTCAAATTCTGATTCTGCTGGAGGTAGCGATGATTGAAAGGTATGCTGAGGATATTGCTTTCGCGCAATAGCCAGCGATAGCTCGTCGATATCAACTCCTACATAGCTATCCGCCGGTATAATTCCTGCCAAAGCGCCTGTGCCGCAGCCCACATCCAAGACCTTACCCTTGATAAAGGGACGAGCAGCTTTGATGCGTTGTGATCGAAGAAAGTGTGAAAATAATCCCTCTGATCCTTGGTCAGCCATTTTTGCGCCCTTCTTTCTGCTGTTCCGCTGTGCCGGCATATTTGCTCTTCATAGTATAACGGATATCCTCCAATAACTTCCGGTTTACTGAAAGCAAATCAGCGATGACAGCAATAAGAAGCGTCTGAAAACCCATACCAACCAGAACACTGGCAAGAATAAGCGATTGCACGTGGCCGCCGCCATGACCGTTTAGATAAAACCACATAAACCGCATGCCGATCAAAATACCTGACCCGAACAATATAACACCAATCGAGGCAAAAAAGCGGAACGGCCGATAAACGATAAAGATTCGTACAATAGTTACTATACTATGGATAACGTATGATGGAATACTTTTAACCAGCTTTGATGGCCGCAGATAAGCGTTAACCCGCACGGGGACAGATGTGATCGCCATATTTTTCTGGCCAGCCTGGATGATGGTTTCCAGCGTGTATGTGTAATTAT
>CAITCX010000460.1 GCA_903890885.1 uncultured Dehalococcoidia bacterium | reverse complement strand
ATGCAAGGCATTAAATATAATGCTAATATCAATTTAAGCAATATAAAAAGAGCTATGGAGGTGAAAAATGAATGCAGGAGAAAAAATAGAGCTTACAGCAGAACAGATATCCGCATTGCTCCAGATTGTTAATAAAGGTTCTTATGTGGGAGAGCAGGTAGAAATCGTTGCAAACCTTAAAAAGACTCTTGTGGAAATGTTAAAACAGAAACAGGCTTAAGAAAATATTAAAAAATAAATATCAAGGTTTTGTAGGGGAGGCATTTAGAGGCTGTTGAAAAAGCGGGTGCCCTAGGTCGTCGTGCTAATAGGTGTTTTCTGTAATGCAATTCTTTACCATGTTGTAATCCAATTTTTGACCACCCCTTGTTCCTCTAGTTTAGCAACTTTTTAACATTTTGTAAACATTCCTACTATTCCTTTTCTTTTTCCTGGCCCTGCTGTCTTTCCTTAAGCCGGAAACTTTGTATCCCCGTTTCAATTATCTCACAGTGGTGCGTTAATCTGTCCAGCAGCGCCACTGTCATTTTCTGGTTCTGGAATATACTGTCCCATTCCTTAAACTCAAGGTTCGTGGTTATTACCACGGGTATGCTTTCGTACCATGAACTCATCAGGTGGAACAATAACTGCCCGCCGTTCTTTGAAAACGGCAGATATCCCAGCTCATCGAGCAATACAAGCGAGTATGCTTTCATCCGTTTCATCAGTTCGCCTGTCTTTCCGGTTTCTTTTTCCTTCTCCAATTCATTCACTAAATCTACCAGATTCCAGTATTTCACCCTGTACCCCGACCTGATCAGGTTCATCCCTATGCTGATGGCAAGGTGGGTCTTCCCTGTGCCGCTGCCGCCCATGAAAATTATGTTCTTGCGGTCTTTAAGGAATTCGCCTTCGTAAAGCCGCCTTATTGTAGCTTCGTCTATGGCTGATTCGTTGAAACTGAATGTGTCAAGGTCTTTCAACTGCGGAAATTTGGCGTTTTTTATTCTTGCCTTAAGGGCGGAGGCTTGCCTGGAGGCAGCTTCCTGTTCCAGCAATTCCAAAAGAAATTCCTCCGGCCCCTTCTTTCCTTTCATGCACCTGTCCAGAGCTTCGTCATATACACGGCGGAACGCTCCCAATTTCAAGCCCCGGAGGTGCGCCATTATCTTTTCTCTTCTTGTTTCTGGCATTCTATATCACCCCCTTTCTCTATAATATTCATATTCCTGCGCCGCAATAATTCGTCATAATCACTCAAAGGGCGCTGTCTGGCGCTATACCTGCTTAATTCTACCTTTATCAGTATGTCCAAATGTTCCACTTCCGGCGGCTCTTTCTCATGACGAAGTATCGAAAGCACTCCGTCATCCCCGTATACACCCAGTTTGATTGCCTCCTCAAGCGCTTTTGCCACCTCCTCCTCAGGATAGCTCAGCAATAACGTCAATATCTTCACAAAGTATTTGTCTCCATCATCGTATCTGTCCCTTAATATTTCCCGGTATCTGTTAAACACTTCCGGCAATTTCCAGCCCTTAAAAGGCATTCCGTCTTTAAACGCCCCGGGCTTGGTCTCAAGTATTTTAAGGTAATGCAGGGGATCCAATGAATATTCGTTCTTGACAAACAACCTTTTCCACTTCGTTATTTCTGTACCGCGATAACTCATCACTACTTCATCCGCATAACCTTTCACTGATACCATTCTGCCCACATATTCACTCGGCACTGAATAACGGTTATTATCGTAATATACCAGGCAGCACGGCGATACTACGGCGGTGTTTTCACGGCAGCAGTCAAATCCAAACGGGTGTAACTGCACCAATACTTTCCGTTCCTCTTCAAATACTTCATACCGGCTCTTGCCTGCTATTTCAGGGTGTTTCATATCCTTCGAATATGTTATCGCAAAATTCATAAGCCGGTTGTTCAGCTCTTCCAGCGTCTGGAAATGCTGTATAGGCACAAAAAAATTCCGCTCTATTACGCCTATCGTGCTTTCTACCCGGCCCTTTTCGTTGCCGCTGGCAGGATTACAAAACTCCGGCTCATACAAATAATGCGAACAAAACCTGACAAACTTTTCCTGTAAATTCCGGTGATGGCCTTTTAAGAGGTGTTTTACCGCACTCTTGAGGTTGTCGTATATCCCGCGTTTGCAGGCACCCCCGAAATGTTCGAACGCCCTGCGGTGCGCATCCAGCATCAACTCCTGTTTCTGACAGCAATATGCCCGCACGTAAAAATACCGGCTGTGGCATAATTGTATAACCGCAAAATACACCGTCTCTTTTTTACCGCCTATGTATACAGGCATCTCGCCCCAGTCAAACTGAAACGCGTCTCCTGCATAATATATAAGCGGAATGTACGCTTCCTTATTTGTAAGCATCAGCTCTTGCTTCGCATCCCGGACACACTTGGCTATGCTCTCATAACTTCCCTCATAGCCGTGCTCTGCACTTAATATGTCATATATCCGCTGAGCGCTACGGCGCTGTTTCCTTTTGAGCCCCTGGTCCTCCCGGACCCAGCAGTCTATCAGCACTTTTACTCTCTCGGTAACGGGATGCGGCTGGTTTTCCCTCGGCTTGTAGCTGAATTTGGTGAGCCCTGTCCGGAGTATCTTCTGCACTGTCGGACGGGATAGTTTTATGGCGCGGGTTATTTCCCTTATCGGTAGGCCTTTTAGAAACCTGCTTTTCCTTATTTCTGCTATTTTATCCACCCCGGTCATCTCCTT
>CAITCX010000459.1 GCA_903890885.1 uncultured Dehalococcoidia bacterium | reverse complement strand
TCCCGCATAGACGCCGTCGAGCAAAGCGATCTTTTCCTGGGACCGGAGGGTAATGCCGACCGCATCGCTTATCACCTGAACAACGACGGCGGCCAGGCCGCTCTGCCCAGTTGGTCTTACGCGGTTGCTAACGGCGGTGACGAATGGAGTACCGGCACTACGGTTAAAATAACGGTTACTTTCACGGATAATTTAAGTCCGGGGACATACACCCTTAAACTGGTGATCCCCAACGGCATACAGGCCGAATATTACTTTAGCACGTAAGGGAAGAGATGGAAACCGCTTTTGTTTCAATGATATGTGTAGCCCTGATGGTCATCGGCGGCATGACCATGGCCCGCGGTTTCCTGTCCTCCGTCGATGACACCTCCGTTAATATGCAAGAGGTCAGCCAGCGCAATGAGGAGATCATGCGCACCAATATCTCGGCCAAGGCCATAGTCCAACCTTCCGCTGATACGCTGGAAGTGCACATTGGCAATATCGGCCAGACCAAGCTGACCGACTTCCCTAAGTGGGACGTCATAGTCCATCACATGGATGATAACGATACCCATTATGTCACCTGGCTGCCCTATCAAACCGCCGCCCCGGGCAGCAATGAATGGACGGTAGAAGGCATTTATACCGCCTCCGGCCAGCCCGAAGTTTTCGACCCCGGCATTTTAAACCCGGATGAAGTGATGGTGATTGAGGCCAAAATCGACCCGGCATTAAATCTGAATCGGAAAACCTGGTGGTGATTACCGCCCCTAACGGCGTGACCGTCACCAAGTCCTTTACCGGTTCTTAGTCGCAGAATTTAATATGTACCACTAATAAGCAGGAACAGGGATTAATTTAAAGCATGAGTGCCACTAAAATCAGCGAATTAGAGGAACTGAGAAACCGCTTCACCGGCAAAGCCAAAATGGCCGCTAAGAAGAAGGTGATCATTGAGTTTAAAGACAAGAGCGCCTTCAGCTTCGATATGCTTTACCAGCTTTCCTGCATGTCTGTCATCGCGGCGGCCGGTGTGCCCCGCAAACTGATATTTGAATATGCCTCCAAACTGCCCTGTTCAGCCGCCTCCTATTTTAAGAGAATAGATATGACCTGCGAGAGGCTGAAATACGACTATGCCAAGGGCTGCCGCCTGGTCGGCGAGAACACCAAAGAAGAGAAAATGCGCGAGCTGTTGCTGCGCTTCTCGAGCTCTCTGCTCTCCGGTGAACCGGAAGCCGAGTTCCTGGTGCGCGAAGCCAAGGCCAGGCTGAAGATTTTGAAAACGAATACACCCGTAAGATAGAAGCCCTTAAACTGTGGACCGATGCCTACGTCTCTTTGATCATCTCCTCCGTCCTGGTCATCATCATGGGCATCGTTTCCACCATGATCTGGTCGGTCTCCGCGGGCTTCCTGATCGGCCTGGTAGTCATCTCGGCCGGTACCACCGCCATGGGCGTTTATTTGATTTACACCATGTCTCCGCGGGAAAAAGTAGTACTTGCCAAACCGGGTTCTACCGAGCAAAAACAGGCCGCCAAACTCTTCAAGTACATGCTGCCGGCAGGAGCAGTTCTGATCAGCGTGTTAATATTGATCAAGCTCAATATGGGCTGGTCTTTTATTCTAATCGCCCTGGTTATGCTGCCCATCGGCTGGATCATGAATAAAGACGATGCCAAGGTCACCAAGCGGGATTATGAGATCGGAACCCTGCTGGGTTCTCTGGGCGCCATCGCCGGCGCCATCGGTACCACGGTACGGGAAGCGCTGGCGCGCATCGATATGGACGCTATCAACGTCCTGCGGCCGGAAGTGAAGCGCTTGTACGTGAGGTTGAAATCCGGCATCCAGCCCAAGCTTTGCTGGAATAAATTTGTGGAAGAAACCGGCAGCGAGTTAGCCAACCGCTGCATCGGCATGTTTTATGACTCTATCGACCTGGGCGGAGATGCCGAACAGGTGGGTTTCCACACCTCTTTGTTCGCCACCCGCATCGCCATGCTCAGGGCCAAGCGCAAGGCCGTCACCATGTCCTTCCGCTGGCTGTCCCTGGCCATGCATACTGCGGTTGTGGCCCTGCTGGTTTTCGTAGCGGAAGTCATCACGGTCTTCGGCAATATGGTCAGCCAGGCTGAAGCGGCTATGCCCAAGGTCTCCGGAGCTGCCGGCATCGGGGCTTTCACCAGTTTCAACATGGAAAACCTGGGCATGCTGCACAATATGGTCATTCCCCTGACTATCATCTTTACGATTGCTAATGCGCTGGCTCCCACCATTGCCGACGGAGGCAGCTGGTACAAGATATTTTTCACTATGGGTATTCTGTCCGCCATTTCCGGGCTCTGCCTGATCTTTCTGCCCGAAGTGGCTTCCATGTTATTTAAAACGGTACAGGTGTGAGGCGTTATGGAATACGAAGAGAGAATGAAAGCCCTGGAAGATGAATTCTCGCGGACTAAGACTGAGACCAAGCAATTGATGCTGGATATCCGGGCCCTCTTGATGGAAGCCTGGTCGCCTTTGCGCAGCCAGGCGCCGGCCACCAAGAACCCAACTCAAAATCCCAGAGGCAAGGGGTAAATTGAATGGATAATGACGTCAGACTGGAAGCCCTTGAGGGCGAATTTAAATTACTGAAAAGCGAGTTAAAACAAACGCTCTCCAGCGTGCGCGACTTTTTACTGGATTTCAAGCTGCCCCCTGTGGTAGAAGAAGCGGAGCCCATTCAAGAAGTTTTAACCACTACCGACCAGGATTCCGCCAAGTCCGCCCCTCAGGAACCGGTCAGTCCAACTCCTGACTACGGAGGATACGGTGGAGGCGACAACGGCAGTGGCGGAAACAGCGGCGGCGGCAACGACGGCGGCGGTGATCATTCCGGCCGGCCGGACAGTTCCTATTCCGAACCTGAACCTGAGATGAGCGCCCCCGTAGCTGCCCAGGATGAAATAACCCATATGGAAGATGACCTGGATGATATAGATGACGCCGATACCGGCATCTCTTCAGGTGATATGCCCTCGGATATAGTAGAGGAGGAGGAAGAAGCCCAGGAGACGGCCCCGGCCGCTTTGCCCGCCTTGGCTGCGACAGCTTATGCTCCCTCAACCCCTCCGGTCAACCTGCTAGCTAACCTTATTCGCTGGGCAGCCGAAGCTATGCAAGAAATCGGTGCGGCCCAGTTGCCGGTCTTTCTGGATGTATACGCTACTTCCGGTAACCTGACCGAAGAAATGAAACAGAATATTCTGCACCTGGCTGAAGTGACGGCCGACCCTGCCGCCCTTGAAACTGCCGCCGGCAGCGGCAAGGTATTCAATGAACAGCTCTCTATCTGTATGGAGATCGGCAGCTTCAACGGCGAGGTCCCGGCTGAGATCAGGACTCGCATTCGCCGGCTGTCTGAGTTGATCCTGCAGCAAACGGCCTATGCCAACAAGGCCGATGTCTGGAGCCAGATGCTCTTAAAGCTGCACGGTATTTTAAGCCACGGCGGCACTCCCGTCCAGCCCCTGGTTTTCAACAAGGCTGCCGCTAAAGAAGAGTTGCCTGAAGCGGCGGTTGATGGTGTCCCCACGGAAGACAGCGGCCTTGATTTAGACTCAGAGCATATGGATGAAGACCTGCTTGAAAGATATGACCTGTCTGAAGACGGCGCAGAGATTGACGAAGAAGATATCCAACCTCCGGGCAAGAATACGCGGCTGGTTAAATTGAGAATGGTCCTGCCGGTCGGCGACGGCGGCGAACAGGAACTGGACCTGGGTAATCTGTTCATTGCCACCGAAAATATAAAGCAAAACAATGGTCATAAAAATCTGTCTATCCCCAAGAGGAAATAAATGGCTAACGAAGTAGAAAAAAAGGCGGCCATCGTCACGGGTCTGCGTGAAGTAGACGAGAAAATGGGGGGAGGCATCCCCATCGGTTCTCTTGGATTGATTGAAGGACATTCGGATGCCGGCAAGAGCGTACTGTGCCAGCACCTGGCCCACGGCTGTCTGCAGGTTTCCGACTTACCGGTAGCCTACTACACCACCGAGAACACTGTTAAAAGCCTGATCTCGCAGATGGAGTCCCTCAATATGTTTACGCTTGATCACTTCCTGATGGACCGCCTGCGTATTTACCCGCTTTCCCTGCGCGGCGATGACGAAAATACCGAAAGCCGCTTTCGTTCCATCTTAAATCATTTCGACCAGCTGCCCAGTTCTTTCAAGCTGGTCATCGTAGACTCTATCACCCTGCTGGTAGCTCACAGCGACCAGGTGGCCAATGTGGATTTTTTTTCCGCCTGTAAAACACGCTGCGACCAGGGCAGGACAATTATTCTGGTAGCCCATTCTTACGCTTTCGATGAAGAAATGCTCTCCCGCACCCGCTCATTGTGCGACGCCCACTTCAAGTTGCGACTGGAGAATATGGGCGACCGCCTGGTAAAAATCCTGGAAGTATTGAAAGTGCGCGGTGCTGAGCGTGCCACCGGTGATGTGGTCACTTTCGAAGTGGAGCCTAAAGTGGGTATGCGCATCATACCGATGTCTAAAGCCAAGGTATAGGAGACTGCCGATGACCGGTATGCCCTTTAAGATAAAAGATTGTTCTCACGAATGCGGTTCCGAATGTGGAGCTAACCTCACGGCTTGCCCAACCTACGGCGATCTGCCTCAGCCCCTGCAGGAAGTCTGCCAGACCAAGCTATTTTTGCTGCAGTACCTGCACGGTGTACCGCTTTCTGAGATCGGCATGCCGCAATACAGTCAGAAAATCAATCGCGGCATGAAAAGCATCAAGAACCGCAATCTGATTTACCAGGCGGATGACGAGATATTTATCCATATCTTGGCTAACCCTGAAGATATCCGTGATTTTTATATTCCTATCGAACCCTGCCTCTTTGGCGATGTCAACACTCTGTTGGATAAAATAGAACTCCGCCTGGTGGATGCCGTGGATGAACTGGCCGGTATCAACGATGCCGCTGAACGCCTGAAAGTGATCCTGCAAATCGTGGATAGAATGGTCTCCCTCAAACACGACCGGAAAGGCCGCGCGGCCTCTTCAGGTGAAGCCGCTGAAACCGCCGCCGGGGCGGAAAACCGCACCAAAAAAAGCAGCAGCCGCAGCCTGGTTTCTCTGCTGTCGCGGGGCGGCAAGTCTAACGGCAAATTGAGCATAGATACCGTTCAATAAAAAGATTTGGAAACAACCAACAATCTGACTGTACGCATTATTGATAACTTGCCAACCTGTACCGCCAAATGATAACATGGTGTAAGCGTTACCAACCATTGACTTACCTTGTTCAGGTGTGTCACCAACAGCAGGATTTTCTGCTTCAAT
>CAITCX010000458.1 GCA_903890885.1 uncultured Dehalococcoidia bacterium | reverse complement strand
CATCCTGGTCTACCGGCAAATAGGTAACTTTAAACCCGCGTTTTTCCAGAAAAAGGCAGGGTTCGATGACCGCATGGTGCTCGATCGAACTGGTGATAATGTGATTACCACGCTCCTGGTTAGCCAGGGCTATGCCCAGAACAGCAGAATTGTCAGACTCTGTACCGCCACTGGTAAAAATGACTTCTTCAGGTGCGGCATTGATAAAAGCGGCCGCAGTTTTACGGGTTTTCTCAACCGCTAACCTGGCTTCCTGCCCGAATGAGTGCAGGCTGGAAGCGTTTCCGTATTTTTCTCCAAAATAAGGCAGCATAACCTGAAGTACTTCAGGATGAACCGGAGTGGTGGCTGCATAATCCAGGTATATATTTGACAAGAGACCTAACTCCGAGAACCTGATTTGGACAAAACCCTGATTCTATTAGATAACAAAATGGTTTTTAAGGCAACTTTTTCATTACCCCAGGCAGGACTTTATTTTGTTGTACCATTCTTGCCTATCAAGAAAACGCCTAAGAGCGCAAAGACATTAGGCATAAATCTGACCTGATGATTCTTACCCAGGTAATAGTCTTTTTCTATAAATATCTTCCGTATTTTACAGTAATCCTGAAAATCAGCAATACTTAAAAAGTGAATGTTAGGTGTGTTATACCATTCATACGGCAAAGACCTGGTGATGGGCGCTCTGCCCCGTAAGGCCAGGTGATAACGAGCGGTAATGTGGGCAAAATTGGGAAAACCTACTATTACCTTGCCTCCTACTCTGAGGGCTTCACTGAGCACAACATCCGGTTTTTTTACCTGTTGAAAGGTCTGATTTAGTATGACGTAATTAAAGGAATTGTCGCTGTATTCTGAGAGCCCGGTGTCTATGTCGCCGTGAAAGACGCTCACTCCCTTGGCAACGCACTCATAAACAGCCTGCTCGTCGATTTCTATGCCCTGAGACCTGGTGATGTTGCGCTCTTTTTTTAATATCGCTAAAAGATCGCCGTTGCCGCAACCCAGGTCCAGCACGCTGGAACCGGGTTTTATCATATCGACAATGAATTTATATTCAGGATTGTAAACAATAGCGGTGTTGGTTTTCATTTAATCCCCGTTTTTCACTCTTTCTAAAAAATGAGTTATCAAATGAGTTTGCTCATCAATCTCCAGCAGGAAAGCATCATGACCGTACTCGGATTCAATCTCACAGTAAGTAGTATCTAATCCGGCCTTCTTGCAAATTCGGACGATTTCCTGGGTCTGGTAGAGCGGGTACAGCCAATCTGATTTGAAAGCTATGACCAGAACTTTCATTCGGGAATCCTTAAGCTTTAAAAGGGAGTTTTGTCCCTGAAGGGCATCAAAGTAGTCCATGGCCTTGGTAATGTACAGGTATGAATTGGCATCAAAGCGGCCTACAAAGCTTTTTCCGCGGTGATGAAGATAACCCTCGACTTCAAAATCAGCTGTAAATTTGAAGGGTTGCCGCTCGTCTTTCAAACGCCTGCCGAATTTTTCCGCCATCGAACGGTCGCTCATATAAGTAATGTGCCCGACCATGCGCGCCAGCGCCAATCCCCGGTTGGGGGGATTTCCACCGTAGTATGAGCCGTTGTTCCAGCGAGTATCAGCCATTATGGCCTGCCTGGCGACTTCATTAAAAGCGATCTGTTGGGGTGAATGGCGTAAAGCAATTGAGATTGGTATGACGCTTTTTACGCGCTGAGAATGGCTGAACATCCATTCCAGCACCTGCATGCCTCCCATGGAACCGCCGATGGCTGCTAGCAAACAGTCAATACCCAGGTGATCGATTAATTTTTCCTGGGCATTGACCATGTCGCGAATACCCAACACAGGGAAATCCAGACCGTATGGTTGTTTGGTGACCGGGTTAAGACTGGAAGGCCCGGTGCTGCCTTGGCAGCCTCCCAGGACATTAGAACAAATAATGAAATATTTATCTGTATCCAAGGCCTTACCCGGACCGATCATATCGTCCCACCAGCCAGCAGTTTTCTCTCCCTCATGATAACCAGCCGCATGAGCGTCACCTGACAGCGCATGTAACACTAGGACAGCATTAGACCGGGCGCTGTTTAAAAGTCCATAAGTCTCATAGGCCAGCGTTACCGGCCCCAATTTTTCACCACTTTCGAGTAACAGTTGGTTCGACACCTCTCCAAAGGTGTAATACTTTGTTTCGATTTTTCCCAGGTTACCTTTTTCCATTGGTTATCCTTGAAAAGCTGCCCGAATTTATTTTACTACGGCTTTGGCTAAAGCCTGGTCGATGTCTGCAATAATATCGGTGATGTTTTCCAAACCGATAGACAAACGAATGTAATCATCGGTCACCCCGGTCGATTTTCTCTCATCTACTGTTAATTGCTGATGGGTGGTGGAGGCCGGATGAATTACCAGGCTTTTAGCATCTCCGATATTAGCCAGATGGGAAAGCAATTTTACCGACTCGATAAAACGTTTCCCGGCTTCCAGGCCGCCCTTGATGCCAAAACCCACAAGGGCCCCGTAACCTCCCTTCAGGTACTTTCTGGCCAGTTGATGTGAGGGATGTTCGGCTAGACCGGGATAGTTGACCCAGGCTACCGCAGGATGCTGTTTTAAATGTTGGGCTACCAATAAAGCGTTTTCTGAGTGCTTGACAATTCTCAAAGGCAAGGTCTCGGCACCCTGCAAAAGTAAAAATGAGTTAAAAGGGCTGAGGCTGGCACCCAGATCCCGCAGCCATTGAACACGCGCCTTGATAATGAAAGCCAGATTACCGGCTCCCGGTACATTGCCGAAAGCCTCCCAGTATTTTATGCCGTGATAGCTGGGGTCTGGCTCAGAAAACTCTGGAAATTTGCCGTTGGTCCAGTCGAATTTTCCGGAATCGACAATCACTCCACCCATAGTGGTGCCGTGGCCGCCTATGAATTTGGTGGCTGAGATGGTAACTATATCGGCTCCATATTGAATCGGCCTGGTTAAACCCACCCCCACCGTGTTATCGACGATAAAGGGTATACCAGCTTCATGGGCAATAGCAGCAATTTTCTCAAAGTCCGGCACATCCAGTTTGGGATTGCCGATAGTTTCAGCATATAGTGCCCGTGTTTTACTGGTAATGGCCTTTCTGAATTCCTCGGGCCTGGTAGAATCCACAAACATAGTCTTTCTTCCCAGTTTTCTGAACATATTATTCAACTGCTGATAAGTACCGCCGTATAAATTGTTAGCGGCTACTATCTCATCTCCAAGTTGAGTTATGGTTAATAAGGCCATCGCTTGAGCCGCATGCCCGCTAGATACTCCCAACGCACCCGTTCCGCCTTCCAACGCGGCTATCCGTTTCTCAAAAACATCGGTGGTGGGATTCATCATGCGAGTATATATATTGCCGAATTCCTTTAAGGCAAATAAATTGGCTGCCTGTTCGGTATTCTTAAAAACATAGGAAGTAGTTTGATAAATGGGTACGGCCCTGGAACCAGTAGCCGGGTCGGGATACTCCTGCCCGCTGTGCAATACTAAAGTCTCTAAACCAAATTGATCGTTCGACATCTGATTCTCCTTAATCCCCTAATATATTACTATTATTATCATAATTGACATGATATAACAAATAGACTGTTGTGTCAATGCCAAAAGCACCCTAATTGAGCGAAAAAAGCCTGTAAGTTTAATCTCTTACAGGCCTTTTGACGGTTAACCGGTTACTAGGTGTTTAGTTCCACATCAAGCCCGAACCAGTAACACGCCAAGACCGGCGCATCACCATTGGGAATGCTCTCTTACCCAAAATCCAATGTACCAGGTTCGACAATTTACTCTCCAGTTTATTAACTGCGGTTAATCTTTTCTTATAACTGTTAAACGTTTTCTTCAACGTTCAAACTCATTAAAATGGCTTCCAACACTCCCCCGCTCAAGGTGCGCATTTCTTTACTGATATTAAAACAGGCTGATTTATCATTTACCGCGTCTATTTCAGCCAATTCCGTGTTATTCAGTACTTTCACTTCGTTACGCAGCAACCCGCGAATTACCCCGCCGACGGGAGCCAGCAGCTGGATATCATTGAGTGTACCTATATCGTCCCCGGCCAGAACTGCATCACCGATATTCCTTTCGGTCGCAAATACCCCGGAGTCCTCGGATTTTAAAATATGACCATCAGGTTGATCCGCTTTTTCAGAGGCAGCCCGGTTTTCAACCTCACCCTCTATAATAACTTTTCCTAGAGCATCTCCAGAATTAGTATCAATTACCAGGTGAACGTCCGTTCCCACTGTAAAACCGGGGCCTATACCGATCACCAGGGCAGCGTCTTCCATCCTGGTACTGGTCTGTCTGCCAATCATCAAGGCATTTATCAGGACATCCGGTTTGATCATCGGTTTAACTGTAAGGTCAGGATCAACTACAACCGGAATTTTCTCATTACGCCAGGTTTTATAAATATTTTCCAGTGAAATCAGTGTCCGTTCAGCGGTAATTCCTTCGATCGTTTTCTCTGTGTCGTAGACTGCCTCAGAATAGCAGACTCCCCGCCTGAGAGAAAGCGGACTGGCTATTTCGGTGATACAAACTCTGAAATGACAGCGAGTGAGAATGTGAGCAATGGCGCTGCCAACCTCTCCTCCGCCTTTAATGACTACAATCAATTCAGATAATTTTCTCATTGCTTCTCCCGGTAAACGTATTTTAGTAATTCATTTTACCGTATCCGGGACAGAATAAAAAGATTGTTTTAATTTGCACCCTGGAAAAGCCAGGTTGAAAGATATCGTTCTCCAGTATCAGGAAGCACTGTCACGATCATTTTCCCCGCATTTTCTGCTTTGAGGCCTATCTGTACCGCAGCCCAAACAGCCGCACCTGAAGAAATACCGGCTAAAATACCCTCCTCTTTAGCCAGTCTTCTAGCCATATCACCGGCTTCATCATTCCCCACCCTGATGATTTCATCGATAAGATCGTTACGCAAAACATCCGGCACAAACCCCGCCCCAATGCCCTGGATCTTATGAGGACCGGCTTTTCCACCAGAAAGGACAGGTGATGCGGCCGGTTCCACGGCAATGACTCTAAGTCCAGCTTTGTGTTTCTTCAATACCTCGGCCACCCCGCTGATAGTGCCGCCTGTGCCCACAGTAGCTACCAGTATATCTACCTTCCCTTCGGTGTCACGCCAGATTTCCTCCGCGGTGGTAAGGCGGTGAATTTCCGGATTGGCAACATTTTTAAATTGCTGGGGCATAAAGGCATTGCGGTTCTCTGCCACCATTTGTTCCGCCTTTTGAATAGCGCCGCTCATACCATCAGCCCCGGGAGTTAGAACCAACTGAGCGCCGAAAATCGATAACAGCTGACGTCTTTCGACCGACATGGTATCCGGCATAGTCAAAACCAGTTTATAGCCCCTGGCGGCGCATACGAAAGCCAACGCGATGCCCGTATTACCGCTGGTTGGCTCCACTATCAGAGTGTCTTTATTAATTTTTCCTGCCGACTCAGCGGCCAGAATCATAGCCACGCCTACCCTATCTTTGACAGAATGAACAGGATTAAAAGACTCAAGTTTGGCTATGACTGCGGCTTTTGCGCCTGAGCTGACCCGATTTAATCTAACTAAAGGAGTATTACCAATCAGTTCAGTGACATCGTCTGCAATGCCGCGAGTTAAAGCTGGGAATTCTTTGTCATGGAACAGGGTTTTTTTAATATCCACCTGAAAACCTCCTTTCCCTGGAACAACGCTCAAATATAAAACATGTTGGTGGGTTTATGCTTGGCTTTCTGTCTCTCCACTAATTCCTGCAAAGTTATGGAAGACAACACTCCATCTATAGCTGATTTAAGCTCAATCCAAACATCCCGTGTCACACAGTTGTCTGATCTTTGACAGTTCCCCGGACAGTCCACACAATCGACAGGGGCAGTAGAACCTTCCAGGAGTTCAACTGCATCACTTAATTTGATATTATCAGCTGGTTTAGCTAGTACAATTCCACCTTTGGAGCCCCTTACCGTACGGATCAAGCCGCCTGTCACCAGGGGACCAATTAAATGCTCAAGGTAGCTCATGGATATTTCCTGCCTGCGAGCAACGTCCTTCAGCGAAACGGGGCCGCTGTCACTGTTCCTGGCTAAATCTAACAAAGCCCTTATGCCATACCTGGCCCGGGTTGATAATTTCATTCTTTCTCCATTAATAGTTGTAATATATGATTATATTAGTATACTATTAAATTTCGAAAAAATAGTCAAATCCTGGCTTTCAACCTGCAAAATGAGAAAGGATCTGCCCCTAGTTAGTTATTGACACCTCGCTCAGTTGAGCAAAGCCCAGGGGATTCAAATAATAGCCTTTAACGCGAGGTTTAACCAGTAGATAGTTTTCTCCAAAAGTGAGCGGAATGCAGCCTGCTTCATCAACCAGTATTTGCTCGGCCTGACGGTATAGAGCAAAACCCGCTTCTTTATCCAGAGTCAGGTTGGCTTTATTAATAAGAGAGTTGAAATCGGGGTTTTGGTATCCACCGTAGTTATATTCCGAAGCTGCGCTGAAAAGGATATCCAGGAAATCCTGGGGATGGGGATAATCCGCGCTCCAGGCCATGTCAAAAAGGTTATCAATCTCTTCCCTGGTATTATAATAATAGCGGTCTGGTTCCAGTTGCCGGACGCTCACTTTCACGCCCAGATTTTGCTCCCACTGGTAAATCATAGCCTGCAGGACAGATCCGGCAGACCCTCCATAGCCGGATGTAGTGAGGATTACCGGTGGTAAATTGGCAACACTGCCATATTTTGAGGCCTTGATCAATTCTCTGGCTTTGACAGGGTCAAAACCGATCTTGGTTAAGCCCGGGTTGTATCCCGGCATTCCGGGCGGTAGGAGACCGTCTGCCCGCGTTTCCATGTCCTTGTATATCAACTTGATCATTTTATCTTTATCGATCGCCAAACTGAAAGCTTGGCGGATTTTGACATCATCAAAAGGCGGCCTGGCGCAATTTAAGCTGATATAAGATACGCTCAGGTTGCTGGAAATGCTGATGTCCCTGTAGAAAGGACCAGCTTTATCCATCACCTTGTCCAGGTTAGCCGTAGATACTCCTGTCACGTCGATATCCCCGGTTTCATAAAGGTCCATGGGCACTCCGCTGTAAAAACTGTATTTTACCCTGCTCAAGGCAGGCTTTTGGCCATAATAGTTATCATTCCTGGATAAGGTCAGGGACTGGTTTGAGACCCATGAATCCAGCTTGAAGGGACCCGTACCAATCGGTTTGCGCCACCATTGGCTGTCGCCTTTAACGCTAGCCTGATCCACTACAAAAGTAGTTGGGTAAGTCATTTTATAGATAAAATAGGATTTGGGAGAATCTATGGTCACCTGAAATTTGTAATTGTCTAAAATTTTAAGACCGCTGATGGAAGCGGCCTGGCCTGACAGTACGGCATCCACACCTACAATATCACCCAGGTAGGTGGAGGCAGTCCTGGAACCGGTAGCCGGACTGGCAGCCCGCTCCCAGGAGTATTTGAAATCGGAGGCGGTCACTGCTTTCTGGTTATGGAATTTAACATCCTGGCGCAAATTGAAAGTGTATACCTTTCCATCGGGGCTGATTTCCCAGCTCTGGGCGATATCAGCCACTGGCTCCATATTATTATCCAGCCTCAGTAAACCCGAGTATATCTGCATAATATACTGTGCAGAAGTTGTCTCAGAAGAAACAGCCGGATCAAGAGTGGTGGGATCAATATCCGCCAGCTTCAGAATGCCCCCGGAGGTAGAGACCACGGGATTGATGATACCCTCTGAAAAGCAACCGCCGAAAAGCGTTGTGCACAGGATATTGATTAACAGCAATAAATATAAATATCTTCTCAAAATAAGCCTTCCCTTTTCATACTGAGAAAGCGACCTTCTCCGAGTATGACATGATCGACGATTTCAATTCCGATAATGTCGCCGCATTCCTTCAATCGTCTGGTCAATTTAATATCATCCTGCGAAGCTTGAGGATTGCCCGAAGGGTGATTATGGGCTACTATGATGGAAGAGGCTGAAGCCGAAATGGCTTCCTTAAAAAGTTCGCGGGGATGCACGATGCTGGTATCCAGGCTGCCAATGGAAATCTCGATGGACTTGATTATCTTGTTGCGCGTATCCAGCAGTACCGCCCAGAAGTACTCTTTCTTTTTGCCCCTGGCCCTGGCTTTCAACTCATTGTAAACATCTTCAGGTGATGAAACGGCTGCCGGACTTTGATCATTTTCCGGTTTCGCGCTCCAGCGGTTGCCCAACTCGAAAGCCGCCCTGATCTGACAGGCTTTGGCCGGACCCACACCTCGAACCTGTCTGAGCTCTTCCACTGAAGCTTCAGCGATTCCACGTAGGGTCTTGAATTGATCCAATAACCGCTGGGCCGTGACAACGACAGACTCGCTGGCTATTCCTCTTCCCAGTACCACCGCCAGCAGTTCTTGCACGGAGAGACTTTCCGCACCCAGCCTCTGCAACCTCTCACGCGGCCGTTCTTCCTGCGGTAAATCTCTTACAGTGAAACTGATTTTTAAACTCTTATCAGTCATGGCAATTATTTGGCCCTTGAAGCCCCATGTTGTAAAACAACCCAGGTATTCCATTTAACATTCAGACTTTCGATATCCAGGCCGTAAACAGACTGGAAGGCTTCATCATAAGTACTACCCTGCTTGAAGGTATTGAGCAGCTTCAGCATTTTCTCAGCCCCGTACTGGGATATCAGGAATTCCACCAGGCTGGCACTTTCGGCATAACTCAAAACAGCCTTATCCGGATAAGCAGAGAACGGACTGCACAAACTGCGGACGCTGAAAAGCTTGCCGCTGGCCACTGCGGCAGAAAGTGGCACGGTAAACTGAGAAGAAAGCGGCCCCTCGCTGTGCATAGCCAGCCCTTCATTTAACCAGACGGGTAGATCACTGTACGGATTATAGGTAACCTGGTTGATAACGTTATGCGTCAATTCATGGGTCATGGCGCCCTGGCCCCAGGTCAGGTTACCGGAGCTGATGCCTATGGCGATAATACTATACTGCGTGAAGGCCACTCCCCCCGTCCACTCATTGGGATATATCATAGAGCCCTGCAGCGCCTCAGAATTGGGATAAATGTAAATATAAATATCTTTGTCTGGGACAGCCCCGGTATCTTTTTGCAGCTGCACTAAAGCCGCCTGGGCGGTGGACATCAGGGCACGGCTAAAAGCATTATCACCTTCATACCAGAAAAGAGAGATTTTTCCTTCTTGCAGGGTTTGCCATTTATAACGGTTGTCGTTCACCTGGAATTCGGTTGGGGCAGATTCCAAATGACTCCCCGATGCATCTTTAACTTGCCACCAGTATGTTAACCTGGCACCCGGAGGCAGTCCGCCCACTTTTTTCAGGTCCAATTTATAAACCGCATTAACAGTCGAAATCGGTTTGACAGCCACAAAACCTTCACTGATAACATCGGCAAAGCTCAGCTGATCAATTTTATACCTCAAACGCACGTCGGTTATGTTTATAGTACTGTTGATGTGAGCAGCAAAATTTAAAGCCAGCGGAAAATCCATGGCAGCGGTGCTGTTGGTCACCATGATGGAGCCCGAGTCCTGTGGAGCTGCTATGGAGACGGCAGGACTGAGAATCAGCAACAGCATAATCAGGACAAGGCTTAACAGCGTTAATTTTTTAATCATTTTCACTACCCGCTCCGGACCGCAAATAGGCCGTAATAAAATCATCCAGATTACCAGCCAGCACGGACTCCGGATTACCTGACTGGAATTCCGTGCGGTGGTCTTTCACCATTTTATAGGGGTGCAGAACGTAGCTGCGTATTTGATTACCCCACCCCGCTTCAATTCTTTTTCCCTTGAGCCTGGCTTTTTCTTCTGCCCGCCGTTCCAGTTCTTTCTCAAACAAGCGGGCTTCCAGTATTTTCATCGCAATCGATTTATTTTGCAATTGCGAACGCTCACTCTGGCTGGCAGCAACGATACCCGTAGGATTATGAGTGATGCGAACCGCAGTGCTGCTTTTCTGCATGTGTTGACCACCCGGCCCGCTGGAACGGAAAACCTCGATTTTTATATCTTCCGGCAGGATAGTCACATCCACATTGGTCTGAGCTTCGGGAATGACTTCCACCAATGCGAAAGACGTATGACGAGCATGGTCTGCGTTAAAGGGCGAAAGACGCACCAAACGGTGAACGCCATGCTCGGACTTCAGATGCCCGTATGCGTAGTCTCCGGCCAGGCTGACCACCACACTTTTAAGTCCGGCCTCTTCACCCGGCGAAATATCCAGGATTTCCGTTTTATATCCCTGTTTCTCGCCCCAGCGCAAGAACATACGCAGAAGCATATCGGCCCAGTCTTGCGACTCGGTTCCTCCAGCACCGGCATGTATGGAGAGTATAGCATTACGGTCGTCATACTTGCCGCTGAAGGCCAGTTCGAATTCCATCTGCTCAAGATAGGAAGCGGCCTGATCAACATCTCTCTGAACGCCAGGCAACAAAGAATTGTCTTCTACGGCGAGATCCAGCAACTCGCGGTCGTCAGTCAGGCGCTTCTCTATCCCTCGCCATTTTTCTGTGATCTTGCGATTTTCCACCAGCTGTTTCATAACAGCTTGAGATTTGTTCTGGTCCAGCCAAAATTCCGGTTCGTAGGTAACCTTTTCCAGGTTAGCTACAATTTTTTCTTTATTGATGATGTCAAAGACGCACCAGTGCGGATGACACTCTGGCCTTTAAATCCTCGATTTTCCCTTTTAATTCTTGCATTTATCCGTCCCGTAATTTAATTAATAGTACCATGACTGGACAGACCGATTCTACAGATAGTTCCTGCAAAGCGGTAACCTTTAGAATATTGTATCACCCCTTGAAGAGAATGTGGTAGAGGCGCAAGAGAACAACCGAATCCCTCATTTTTTGTGATTAACATATTATTCTGGTATAATTCTACCCTAAACGATACTTCAACAATGGAGTTTGGAAATGCGGTTTTTAAAGGGACTGGCTGTGGGATTGTTTGGGTTTCTTCTGCTGGTTTCTCTGCCTGTACTGGGACTGGCCATCACCGTGAATTCTACTCTGCTTAATCCGGGTTTCTTAAAACAGGAAGTTAAACAGATCGATATTCAATCTGTCGCGCAAGGGTTTTTAAAAGATAACATTCAGCCTGAAATGGAACCATTCCTTAAAAATAGCGATAGTCTCATTGCAGATATCAAACCATGGTTATACCAACAAACAGATTATGTGATTGATTCGGGATATCGCTATCTTAAAGGCTCGTCCGGAGAATTAAACCTGGATATCGAAACTGCGACAATCAAACCTGTTGTAATTGATTGGGTAACTAAGACCTATCTGAGCACACTGACGGCGGACCAGATTAAAACCTTAGGCATTAACCAGATTTCAGATGGGATTAAACAGGGGATAGAGCAAGCGCTGCCTCCCTCCTTTAAACTGAATCGCGATAGCCTGGGTGAAGAAACCATGCTTGCCCTGGTCAGCATACAAAAAGCCATTGGCATATGGCAGACCAGTTTCAATTGGTTATGTGTTTTAACTGCACTGTTGATCGTTTTAATGGTCCTGGTATTGAGAAAGATAAAAGATATTTTAAGGTGGATGGGAATTATTTCCTTGATTCCGGGAGTTCTGGGTGTACCCGTATATTTTCTTTTATTGTATCTGCCCAAATACCTTCCGTTGCAGGGAATCCCGGAGGCGTTGAACACCTGGATAACACAATTATCACACGACCTGGTAGCTCCCTGGGGAATCTATTCAGCCGTTTTACTAATGATCGGTTTAGCCATGCTGATACCCTCTTTCTTTATCAAAAAGACTTCTATCAAAAAGACAGATGGGGCATTCAATTAAAATCTGCCACCTGAGCATTTATTATGGAAAACGGCGGCAGACGATCAATTTAAAGCCCTTTTGATTTATAACTTCAACACGTGTGCCGGCTTCGATGTCTCCGTTATCTGACCTGGCATCCCAAAGTTCGCCAGCTATCCTGACTGTACCTTCCGGACCCAAGCGCACAGCTACGCGCCCCTCCATCCCTATCAGATCGGTAAAACCCTTAACCGGTTGTTTTATCAACGCACGGCTGCCCATAGTGTAAATTAATACGGCATAAATAACGAAGCCGACGCAAACCAGTATTGTTCCGTACAGTGGGATACTTATGCCCAACCTTGGCAAGCCCCACAGGATAGCAGCTATAATCAGAGCTTCATCAAGCAAACTGGTCAAAATGGCTATGATCAATCGTCCGTTTTTCATGTCTCTTCTATTATTATAACAAGTCAGCCTGAAGAGAAAAACGGCAGAAACTTTAAGCTGCTAAGTAAGACAATCTCAAAATTGGGTTTGTTTGGTAAAATTATCAATGAAGAATATTGATTGCACGGTTGTCCTTGATTTGTTTTTCGATTGTTCTTTTTTATCAAGGAGACCTTTGGTAACAGTTTAATTTGACGCACCACGGGAGGTTTGGTAGCAATTTATCTAACCGGCTTCTGAAGCATTTAAGGTCACTTTTGAAACTGGTATATTCTTTTGCTAGATTTGAGAATTGGTTATACTGCGAAATGCCGATTTGGTCACAGATCATAATGGACTTCACTATTACCGAGAACACAAATACTACCGAAGTCAGGCCAATTGTCCTATTGGAAACAGTTCTATTCGTTGTGACATCGTTGACACTCAAATCGGTCAATTAATAGAAACCATTGAACATAAAGCCAAGTGGCATGAACAAGTTTTAGCCATACTGAATTCAAAAGACGAAGCAGCCAGGATCTCTAATGAAAGCCTGGATATCCAGGAACGGTTATGGAGAACCGCGAAAACTTATATCGGTGGATTATCTCATCGTATAGAATTTAAACTTGGTAGTGCAGGTAACATCCCTTTCGATGACGGATATTTCGATTTAGCCATAAGCACCCTCAGTTTTCATCATTTGGCAAAACCCAAAGAGTATCCCAAGGAGGTACAGCGGGTTTTAATAAATGATGCCGAAATTTGGATCTATAAACTGAGATGAGATATGACTGAAGAGGCAAAAAGGGGAATAAGGATCAGGTATGGTTGGTTCTAATACTTATTTATCATGTATTTTGTTAGACTGCATTCCTCTATGAAAATGGATGGGTTCCGGGATTTACTATCACTTCCAGAAACAAGATTCCCCAAAACGAAGATTGAGGATAAAGGGCATATTATTAAGGTACGGTTAAAGAAATAAAAATTTGAAGTAGTCCGGATTTAACCTGGTACTTCATGAAGGAAGTGCTCTCCAATCTTCAAAAACCGCAGTATTTTTGGGGACACTTTTCGGGGATCGGATCACCATAGCACAGGAAGATTTGATCGAAACCACCGCTTCCATGTATCCGGGTAATAATTGAGATATAATGTCTATTAGTGCATATACGATTGTCAAGGACAACCAGTATAACCTGTGCTTCTGCACTTGTAGAGGAATCAGCAGCTGCGAAGGTAGTATTTAACCTACTTTCCTATCTAACGATGGATAAGGAGAAGAAAATGAGACAGAAGATAGTGCCCTGTCTATGGTTTGACCGCGAAGCTGAAAAAGCCTGTAACTTCTATTCTGCTGCTTTTAAAAATACCAGGGTGGGCATAATTACGCATTATTCAAAAGCTGGTTTTGATGTTCACCATATGCCGGAAGACACGGTATTGACTATCGAGTTCGAGATTGAAGGGCTAAGATTCGTCGCTTTGAATGGAGGCCCCTTATTCAAATTTAACCCATCTGTTTCGTTTCTGGTAAATTGCGATACCAAAGAGGAAGTGGATTTCCTCTGGTCTAAACTATCACGGGGCAGCGGTCCCGCGCTTATGGAGGTGGGATCATATCCCATGAGTGAAAGATATGGGTGGCTCGAGGATAAATACGGCCTTTCATGGCAAATCATGCTAGTCAAAAACCGCCCCATACAGCCTAAGATCGTCCCGACGCTAATGTTCACTGAAGCTCAAAGCGGCAACGCGGAGTCTGCGGTCAATATTTACATGAACATATTTGAAAATTCGGCTCTCGACCATATAATGCGCTACGGCCAGGGTGAGGAACCCGATAAAGAGGGCACAGTAAAACACGCTGGCTTCACATTGGAGGGCCAGTCTTTTGCTGCAATGGATAGCAAGCGGGTGCATAACTTTAACTTCAGCGAAGCTATTTCTTTCATGATTGAATGCCGGAACCAGGTTGAGATTGATCATTACTGGGGAAGGCTCACCGCAGACGGCGGTCAAGAAGGCGTCTGTGGATGGCTTAAGGATAAGTTCGGTTTTTCGTGGCAGGTCGCTCCATTGATTCTGAATGAAATGCTGCGGGACAGTGATCCTGATAAGGTGGCGCGTGTCACCAACGCTTTCATGGCTATGAAGAAATTCAACATCAGCATGTTGAAAAAAGCCTATGGAGGGACCACGAAATAGCGCCGGGATAGGAGCAGCAAAAATGCCCAGCCCAACTGGACTCATTGACAATATGATCGCCAAAATACCTGATTGGCGCGGCGCTACCCTGGCGAAGGCCCGTAAAATCATCCGCGAGGTTGATCCCGAAATTACCGAGGACGTGAAGTGGAAGCGCCCGGGCAACCCTTTGGGCGCAGCGGTCTGGGCGCACAACGGAATTGTCTGTATCGGGGCTATACTGAAAGAAAGGGTTAGACTGACCCTGGTCACCGGTTCGATCCTTCCCGACCCTCAAAAGCTCTTCAATGCTATGCTCAACGGTAAGTCGCGGGCAATAGACCTTTTCGAGGGAGATAAGCTTAATGAAAACGCAATACAGGCTATTATAAGGTCTGGTGTGGAATATAATCTGGCCAGGGTGAAACCGCCTAAAGCTGGCAAGAAGTAGGTGATTCACTTGCTTTGCAATGGATAAAAGAAACGAAACGGCGTATTGATATCTTGCAATCCCACTTGTATTAAAAATCGAGAGGTTATGAAATATGGAAATTAAGAGTAACGCTCCAGAAAACACCTGATTTCTTCAGATTATTGACAGTTCCCTTGAGTCGTTGATAAACTCCTTCTCCTCTCGTAAGTCAGTATCCACTTCATATCACTCAAGACTAACAATCGGCACAAAGTTCCTGTGTCCGTTGAGTTTCACTGTGAATTCAGGCGTAATCAAAAGACCGTTGGTGAATACCAAAAAGATGATTTCCAGAAATTCTTTAATAATGCCCAGAATTGCCGGCGCACCAGCGGCTCTCCTTCAGCAAGAACCATTAAGAACTTACCTAATTCTTTGGTTTCAGCAAACATGCTCCTGATATTTTCCGCACTCATTTCTGCCCGGCTTGATTCATGCAGGGCCCAGTGATAACAACCATTACAGTGCAGATTACACCTGTTGGTGATACTGAAGATTATTATGGGCGGTGCATGGACTCCCTGCTGCTCCCATTTTGACCTCAGGCTAACCGCTTTTCGCCGCCATCTAACCAATTTCAGAAAATGATAAGCTTGTGCTGGATTGGTAACCGCGACTCTCACGACGTCTTTAAAAAAACATTCAGTGACTGGGTAAGAATCTTGTCCAAGGCATTACCTTTTTTATATTTCACAGTAACCATTAAGGCTGGAGAAAGGATAGCTGCCATAGTTACCACCCAATGGTTATTATATAATTTTCTAATTCCATTCAATGAAGTTACCGAG
The DNA here is from genome assembly GCA_903890885.1 of uncultured Dehalococcoidia bacterium. Classification (GTDB taxonomy): domain Bacteria; phylum Chloroflexota; class Dehalococcoidia; order Dehalococcoidales; family UBA3254; genus UBA3254. Next base: position 943 of record CAITCX010000458.1, on the reverse strand, counting down.
CAGTCTTGGCTGTAACATTCCCAGGTTATAATAGTCAAGACTTTGCCAAAGGTGTATCGAGCAAAATCCTTTTTCGTCTTGAATTTCTAATGTCCACCATATGTTGGTACTCCGGCTTTTTTCAATGCTTCAGCTATGTTGGCCTCCAACTCGATAGATTCTCCATAACTCATCGGGTTGAGATGTTTAAATAATTCAGGTAAAAGCCGGATACCATATTTTTTTACATATTTTGAGGCTTTGTAACCTTCTTTATGCTGTATATACCTATCGTCTGGTTTACGCGAGGTTCTACCAACATATAAGGCATACCCAGGTCGTTTTTCGTTAACGCCTTTCAAAAGTATTATATAAACCCTGCTCTGAACTCCAGCCTTTTTATGCGTTTTAGCTGAATAACTTTTACAAACTCTTTCAGCTGTTTTAAACCATGGCATAGGGTCATCAGCAGAAATTTCATTCATTATTTGATTAAGTTCAGCAAACCTTTCCTCTTGGCTTTGCATTGTTTCATTTCCAGTCTGTAAATTGCCAACCTAAGTTTCTATTATTATAGATATCATATCATTCTTGTCCAAAAGAAGTATTTTAAACACATTAATTCCGGAAACTGAACAAACTATTAGATTTTGCTGAAAATACGTGTGAAAAAAGAGATCAGAACATCATGGACAGCAAAAATATACATTCTTTTTTACCTTCAAGAATGCTAATTTTATCCCAAAATTATTAATGTTGAATTAAAAAACAAAATTGGAAGAATTAGATTGGAAGTGACAGGGCCCTTAAAACAACACCGATTTGAAATACCGGAAAAAGGGGCACTAACTTGTAGGGGTTAATACACACTGTCCCAGCGATAATGGGTAACCTTGTTATTGCAGTTAATGAGGTTCACCTCTTTACGAGTTAAAATACTTCGTTTTTAAAAATTGGAGTGCTT
>CAITCX010000457.1 GCA_903890885.1 uncultured Dehalococcoidia bacterium | reverse complement strand
GTTTTGATTGATATCCCCAAAGATGTGTTTATCGAGCAGGCTGAGTTTGTTTATCCTGATAAGGTTAACCTGCCTGGCTATCATCCGATTGTGCAGGGCCATCCGTCGCAGATCAAGAAAGCGGCTGACCTGATCAATAACGCTTCTAAGAAGCCTCTGATTATTGCCGGCAGAGGTGTGACTATTTCAGGCGCTTTCGCTGAGTTAAAGGAGTTTGCGGAAACCTCTCATATTCCCGTGGTCACTACCCTGCTGGGTATCGGCTGTTTTCCCGAATCTCATGCTTTAAGCTACGGCATGCTGGGAATGCATGGCATGGCCTATGCCAACTGGGCAGTCAGCAATGCTGATTTAATTATCGCTATCGGTATGCGTATGGATGACCGCGTGACCTCCAAGGTCAGTGAATTTGCTCCCAAGGCTCGCATCATCCACATTGATATCGATCCGGCCGAAATCGGCAAGAATATCCGGGTGGATGTCCCTATCGTGGGTGATGTAAAAAATGTCCTGATTCCTCTGATAAAATTGATTCAGCCTGTTCAGCGTACCGAGTGGCTGGCCCAGATGAATGATTGGCGTAAACAGGCTCCACTGGTCAGTTCCAGAATAAGGGACTCAAAAAAGCTGCTTCCTCAATTCGTTATTCGTAAAATTTATGAAGTCACCCATGGCGATGCCATTGTGGTGACCGGCGTGGGGCAGCACCAGATGTGGTCCGCCCAGCATTTCTGGTATGACAAACCTAATAGCTTTATTTCTTCTGGTGGTCTGGGCACTATGGGTTTTGAGTTGCCCGCTGCTATGGGCGCCAAAGTCGGACGGCCGGATGAAACAGTCTGGTGTATCGCCGGCGATGGCGGTTTTCAAATGACTTTGCATGAGTTGGCCACCCTCGTACAGGATAAAATCGGCGTTAAAATCGCCATTTTAAACAACGGTTGTCTGGGTATGGTAAGACAGTGGCAGGAGCTTTTTTACGAGAAGCGTTATGTGGATACTCCCATTTCTTGCCCGCATTTTGTTAAACTGGCCGAGGCTTATGGCGTGCCTGGCTTGAGGGTTACACACAAAGAAGATGTTGGGCCGGCAATTGAGAAAGCTATGGCCACAGACGGTCCTTTCTTGATTGAATTTGTGGTGGAGCCGGAAGAGAATGTTTATCCCATGGTTCCTCCGGGTGAACCGCTGTCCAGAGTATTATTAGAACCTGAGAAAGAGGTGCATGTATGGTCTCAACAAAACACACCTTAGTAGCTCTGGTAGAGGACAAGCCAGGCGTTTTGAATCGTATGGTCAGCCTCTTCAGAAGGCGCGGTTTTAATATTGACAGTATTGCTGTGGGTAGCAGCGAAATGTCCAACTGTTCCCGCATCACTTTTGTGGTGAACGGTACTCCCACCATGGTCGAGCAGGTCAGAAAACAGTTGATGGGTAAAGTCTTGGAAGTGGTCAATGTTACTGATCTTACCGATAAGAATATCGTGATCCGTGAGCTGGCCTTGATAAAGGTCAAGGCCCCTTCCGCCGCCCGCAGTGAGATAATCCAGATCGTCGATATTTTCAGGGCGGAGATTGTCGATGTAACCCGGGATTTCCTGACCGTTGAGATTACCGGTACAGAAGACAAAATAGAATCGCTTCTTGATCTCCTTAAACCCTTTGGCATTAAGGAGTTGGTCCGCACTGGCAGGATTGCGATGACCTGCGGTGTTGCAATTGAAGATGAAGAATCAAAATAGTATGGAGTCGGCTAAAAAAATATAGCTGGCTGCCACCGTAATTAAGGAGGAGATATTATTCATGGCGACTATTTATTATGACAAGGATGCGGATTTAAAGTATTTAAAGGGCAAAACCATCGGTATTATCGGATACGGCAGCCAGGGCCACGCTCATGCTCTCAATCTTAAAGATAGCGGAGTTCAGGTTATCATTGCTGATGCTAAAGGCTCGGCTGGCTGGAAAGCCGCCAAAGCGGCTGGTTTTACCGTGATGACTGCCACTGAATTGGCCAAGCAGGCCGATATCATAGTCATGCTGGTTCCGGATGTGACTCAGAAAGCCGTCTACATCGAATCAATCGAGAAAAACTTGACCGCTGGTAAAATGTTGATGTTTGCTCACGGCTTTAATATTCGCTACGGCCAAATTGTTCCACCCAAGAATGTGGATGTGACCATGATCGCCCCCAAATCTCCCGGTCACATGGTCCGCCAGGTCTTCACCGAGGGATCCGGCGCTCCGGCTTTGATCGCCATTGAGCAGGATGCCACCGGTAAAGCTAAAGAGATCGCCCTGGCATATGCCAAGGGTCTCGGCAGCGCTCGTGCCGGCGTACTGGAAACCACTTTCACGGAAGAGACCGAAACGGATCTCTTTGGTGAGCAGGTTGTCCTTTGTGGCGGTGTGTCCGAGTTGATCAAAGCCGGTTTTGAGACCCTGGTTATGGCCGGGTATCAGCCTGAGATCGCCTATTTTGAATGTTTGCATGAGTTAAAGTTGATTGTCGATCTTATTTACAAGGGCGGCCTGGGCTGGATGCGCTTCTCAGTAAGTGATACCGCCGAGTATGGCGATTATACCCGCGGACCCAGAATTATCACCGATGAAACCCGTGAAGAGATGCAGGAGATTCTGGCCGAGATTCAGGACGGCCGTTTTGCCAGGGAATGGATTCTGGAAAATCAAGCCGGCCATCCGGTCTTTAGTTCCTTAAGACGTCAGAATGAAGAACACCTGATTGAAGAAGTAGGTAAAGAATTACGCTCCATGATGTCCTGGCTGAAGGAGCCCAAAAAATAAACCGGGGCGTAGAATATGCCAAAAATTGAAAATGTAGACGAGGCCAAAGCGGTTGCGCTTTACGAGTTTAGACAAATTTATCCGTATGGTATTGCGGTTAAGATGAATGCACAGAGGATGTCGACTGTCTGGATCGTGCGTATTACCTGGGGTTCTCCGGTTAGAGAGATGGAGTACAGGATAGACGCCGATACCGGACGGGCCTGGAAAATCAAGTAGACAAAGAGAGCGGCCATGAAAGATAGAGTAATTGTATTCGATACAACCTTGAGAGATGGCGAGCAGGCAGCCGGGGGCACGCTGAATATTCAGGAAAAGCTGGAGATTGCCAGGCAGCTGGAAAAGCTGAAAGTGGATGTTATTGAAGCTGGTTTTCCCATCAGTTCGCCCGGTGATTTTGATGCCGTCAAGCTCATTTCAAAGGAAGTGCGCAATTCCTCTATTTGTGGTTTGTCTCATGCCAATCCGCAGGCTATAGATCGCGCCTGGGAAGCCATCAAAGGAGCTGCCCAGCCGCGCATCCATATCTTCCTTTCTTCATCTGATATTCACATGCTGCATCAGTTGAAGAAGAGTCGGGAAGAGATATTGCAGACGTCCCGCGAAATGGTGGCTAAGGCGGTCAAGTATACCACCGATATTGAGTTTTCGCCGATGGATGCCAGTCGGACCAATATAGAATTCCTGTATCAGATACTGGAGGCTGTCATTGATGCCGGAGCCACCACGGTTAACATTCCGGATACGGTTGGCTATGCCATTCCTCAGGAATGGGGCAAACGTATAGAGGGCATCTTCAAAAATGTGCCTAATATCGAAAAAGCGGTGGTCAGCGTGCATTGTCATAATGATTTGGGGCTGGCCGTTGCTAATAGCCTGGAAGCTGTCCGGCGTGGTGCCCGGCAGGTGGAATGCACCATAAACGGCATCGGAGAAAGGGCTGGTAATGCCTCTCTGGAAGAGATTGTCATGGCTATCAGGACTCGCAAGGACTTTTATAAACTGAGCACGGGGATTGATACCACTCACATCTATAGCACCAGTCGCCTGGTTAGTGAGTTGACCGGGTTTATGGTTCAACCCAATAAAGCCATCGTGGGCGCTAATGCTTTCCGCCATCAGTCCGGTATTCACCAGGATGGCGTTATCAAGCTGCCCATCACCTACGAAATCATGGATCCCAGGGACGTCGGTATTACTGCCAGCAGCCTGGTTCTGGGTAAACTGAGCGGCCGCCATGCCTTTAAGGAAAGACTGGCTGAGCTGGGGTACCACCTGGATGAACAAGACCTGGCTAAGGCTTTTCAGGCCTTTAAAGAACTGGCTGATAAGAAAAAGGAAGTCACCGATAAAGACATTGAGTCGGTAGTTGCCCAGCAAAAGCGCACTGTCTCCGAGGTGTACCGGTTGCTGATGGTGCAGGTATCCTGCGGCAACGGTATGCCTACTGCGGCTGTTCGCTTGAGCGGGCCGGACGGAGAAACGCTGGCAGACGCTGCCCTGGGTACTGGTCCGGTGGATGCCGTTTATAAGGCTATCAACCGTATTGTGGGCGTGTCCAATAAACTGACGGAATTTGCGGTCAAGTCCGTTACTGAGGGCATTGATGCCCAGGGTGAGGTTTTGATAAGGATTGAGAGCGATGGGGTCACTTATACCGGCCGCGGCGCAGATACGGATATTATCGTGGCCAGCGCTAAGGCTTATATGAATGCCTTGAATCGCCTGTTATCCGTCAACCGTACCAATAAGAAGTAAGTACAGCGAAAGCTTTCACATTGATGATTTTATTCTCGCCTCATTTGAGGTAGAACAGAAACGTATTTTTTGAAAAGGTGAAAAGAAAATGATGACGTTAGCCGAAAAAATCCTGGCTGCCCATTCCGGTAAGAAAAAGGTCAGTGCCGGCGATTTTATTAACTGTAAAGTTGATCTGGTTATGGCCAATGATGTGACTGCGCCTATTGCCATCCGCGAGTTTCGCAAGCTGGGCGTCAAGGTCTTTAATCCTAAGAAAATCATGATGGTCCCGGATCATTTCACTCCCAATAAAGACATCAACTCCGCGGAGCAGGTTAAGCTGATCCGTGAGTTTGCCCGTGAGCAGGGAATAGGCTTTTTTGAGGTGGGTAGGGTCGGTATCGAACATGTCATGCTGCCGGATATGGGCATCGTGCTTCCCGGCGAGGTCATTGTAGGCGCTGATTCTCATACCTGTACTTATGGTGCCATCGGGGCCTTTTCCACCGGTATGGGGTCTACCGATATCGCTGCGGCCATGGCTACCGGCGATATCTGGATGAAAGTGCCGCCTACCATCAAATTTGTCTTCCACGGCAAGCTGAACAAATGGGTCAGTGGCAAGGATTTGATATTGTACACCATCGGCAAGATCGGTGTGGATGGCGCTTTGTACGCCTCCATGGAGTTCACCGGTGAGACCATTGACAATCTATCTATGAGCGGACGCTTTACCATCGCCAATATGGCTATTGAGGCCGGGGCTAAAGCTGGTTTATTCCGCGTTGATAAAAAGACCCTGGAGTACCTGGCTCCCAGGGCTAAGCGTAAATATAAGGTTTATGAGCCGGATGCAGAAGCTGAATATGCCCAGGTTTTCGAGTGGGATGCCTCTAAAATAGAGCCTGTTGTGGCCTTCCCGCACCTGCCTTCTAACACCAAACCCATAAGCCAGGTCGGCGAGATTAAAATAGATCAGTCAGTCATCGGCAGCTGTACTAACGGCCGTCTGGAAGACTTGAAGATAGCCGCTAAAATTTTGAAAGGTAAGAAGGTCAATCCCAATGTGCGCTGTATAATATTGCCCGGTACTCAGGAAATCTATCTGGAAGCCATGAAACTGGGACTGGTGGAGACTTTTATTAAGGCCGGAGCGGCTTTCAGCACTCCCACCTGCGGCCCCTGCCTGGGTGGTCACATGGGTATTCTGGCTGCCGGTGAGAAGGCCATCTCAACCACTAACCGTAATTTTGTGGGCAGAATGGGTAGCCCTAAATCCGAAGTCTATCTGGCTAACCCGGCGGTTGCGGCAGCCAGCGCCATAGCCGGCCGAATTATCTCGCCGGAAGACCTGTAAAAAAGAGAAAATATTACCTTTGTCAGGAGGGTTTAAATGATACTAAAAGGGCAAGTCCATAAATATGGCGCCAACGTGGATACGGATGTCATCATCCCGGCCCGTTATTTAAATGTTTCGGATCCGTTGGAACTGGCTAAACATTGCATGGAAGATATTGATGCCCAGTTTGTTAAGAAAGTTAAACCCGGGGATATTATTATGGCAGATACTAATTTCGGCTGCGGCTCATCCCGGGAGCATGCTCCGCTGGCTATCAAATCGGCCGGGGTATCCTGTGTCATCGCCAGGAGCTTTGCCCGTATTTTCTTCCGTAATGCTATCAACATCGGGTTGCCCTTGCTTGAGTGTCCGGAGTGCGTGGAAAAAACTAAAAGCGGTGATAAGCTGGAAGTTGACCTAGCCACCGGCAAAATAAAGAATATATCTAATGGACTGGTCTTTACCGCTAAACCTTATCCTGATTTCATGTCTGAGCTCATCAAGGCTGGCGGTTTGATTGAATTCACAAAAAATAAATTATCTCAAAGGAGCACCTAAATTGAAATTTAAATTGGCAGTTCTTCCCGGTGACGGCGTGGGGCCTGAGCTGATGAATGTGGAAGTTAAAGTTCTGGAAGCGTTGGGCAAACGCTTCGGGCATAGTTTTAATCTTAAGTACGGCCTGATCGGAGGTATTGCCATAGATAAAGAAGGCACTGCTCTCTCAGATGATACTTTGGAGATGTGCCGTCAATCTGATGCAGTCACGATGATCGCTGTCGGC
>CAITCX010000456.1 GCA_903890885.1 uncultured Dehalococcoidia bacterium | reverse complement strand
TGTTGCCCACGGCTGTGGGTTTAATCAGACAATTTGAAAAATAATAGGAGGAAAATATGGCTGGATTAACCTTAAAGGTAGCTAACGCCGCCAACGGCGGTATACTCGACAAAGAGTATACCTGCGATGGCAAGTACGTGTCACCCCCGGTAGAATGGTCAGGTGTCCCGGAAGGGGCGAAAAGCCTTGCCTTGATTATGTGGCACACCCCGCCGGACTATAAAGAAAAGGGCGCAAAATATTACTGGATTGTCTACAACATTCCGCCGACTGTAAAAAGCCTGCTCACTGATGTAGGAGCGACCGTTGGTAAAATCGGCATGAACGAACATAATTTCCAGGGATACGAGCCCCCGTGCTCCAAGAGCGGCGGCGATAAGATTTATCACTTCACTATCTACGCTCTGATGGAAGAACCTACCATCAAAGTTGCCGATAATGAAGTCACCCGTGATGTTTTGCTAAGCGCTATGAAGGATATCACTATTGCCTGCAATACCGTCAGTCTGCACAACGTCCGCACTGCTGAAGATCTGGCTCGTGCCGAGGAGCGCAGGAAAGCTGAAGGACGTCCCGCTGACCCACCCGGTGGCCACGGACCCCCGCCCGGTGGCCCCCGCGGACCAAGACCCGGCGGGCCCCCCGGACCACCTCCTGGGGCTCCCCCGCGTCATTAAGCGGTAGCCCTTATAACCTGGTTCCGGTCACAAAAAGCGGCCGGTTTAGCCTGTAATGAAAAAGGGGGCACGAATAATCTCGTGCCCCCTTTTTGATCTTTTTTGTTATTTTCTACAAGGTTATTACTCCAGGTAGTCCTTGAGCCGACGGCTGCGGCTGGGATGGCGCAGTTTGCGCAGCGCTTTGGCCTCGATCTGGCGGATGCGCTCGCGGGTAACATTGAATTCCTTGCCTACCTCTTCCAGAGTGCGGCTGCGTCCATCTTCCAGTCCAAACCTCAATTGCAGCACCCTCTGCTCGCGCGGGGTCAAAGTGCTCAAGACCTCTTCAATCTGTTCCTTGAGCAGTTGGCGGGAGGCTACATCGGCAGGTGGAAGGGTGTTGCGGTCTTCAATAAAATCACCCAAATGACTGTCTTCCTCATCGCCAATGGGGGACTCCAGTGAAATGGGAAGCTGGGAAACCTTGATGATCTCCTCAACTTTTTCCGGCAGCATTTCCATTTCCAGACCGATCTCCTTGGAGCTGGGTTGTTTACCCTGTTCCTGGGAAATGCGGCGGCTGACACGCAGCAGCTTGTTGATGGTCTCCACCATGTGCACCGGTATGCGGATGGTACGGGCCTGGTCGGCGATGGCGCGCGTGATGGCCTGCCGTATCCACCAGGTGGCATAAGTACTGAATTTAAAGCCTTTATGATGGTCGAATTTTTCGACAGCCCTGGTCAGGCCGATGTTGCCTTCCTGAATGAGATCCAGCAGGTTCATTCCGCGACCAATGTATTTTTTGGCTACGCTGACTACCAGGCGGAGGTTGGCCTCTATGAGGTGCTTCTTGGCACGCCCTGATTTCCACTTGACGTCGTCAAAGAAAATATCCAGTTGAGGTTCGTGTTTGCGCAGTTCCAACTGAAAAGCCTCACTTTCCAGCATGGCGGGCATATCATCGAAGCTGACGCCTTCTTTGAGCATCTTCCAGATCGACTCGGGGATCAAATTGATGTTTATAGAGATAGTGATGATGACCTGTTCAGTCTCAATCAGGTTGCGGCCTAGATTAGTAGCCACCGCTTGAGCCAGTTCAGGAGCTATCTCGGCATCAATTTTTTCGCGGTATTCCTTATTATTTAAGGTTTTAATAAAGGTGGTTTTAGTCTTGATACCTATTTCTTTCTGCATGGCCTGGATAATATCTTTGCCTAGTACGATTTCCTGCAGAATTATGATAGCGATCTCACAAGGGCTGGGTAGCTTGCCGTGTTTCTTTAGCCAGTCATTATTGATTTCAGTATAACGGCGGCCTTCCTCCATTTGCTTAGCCAGTTTTTTTTCATCGCCGCCGGTCAGAAGAGGCACTCTGCCAATCTCGTGAAGGTACATCCGCACCGAATCATCGATAACCTCCTGCTCTTCCAGACGTTCCAGCGGGATTTCCGGTTCCAGTTCGGCGGCTTCGGGCTTTTCCAGGTCCATAGCACTGGGTTCAACCCAACCGGGGACTGGTTCATTTAGTTCATCAGCACTGGGTTCCTTGACATCTTCAGGCCCCGGCTCTTCGGCCAAATCCGGTTCCAATGCTTCAGATTCGATAGCCTCTTCGGAATTGCCATTCTTGATTTCCCCCTTTCGTGAGGCCTTCGTTTCGGGTATGCCTTCTACAGTTTTTTTAGATTTTCTCATGTATCTCCTTTACACTGTTATTACCGTCAAACCAAATTTTAACCTATTAAATTATTTGCCTTTTATGCCTGATTTAAAAATTCTATTGAGCTCGTCCGTGTTAGCTAACAAAGAACCCGCATCGATAGAACCTTCTTCGGTTTCCCTGACAATACTTTGTTTATGAGCCAGGTCCAGCAAATATCTTTTTTTCAGGGTTAGTTTGCCCTGTTCGATTTTGGCCTCTAACCCGTTTCCCGGCAACTCTCTTTGTGATAAAAGGTCGAGATGCTCACGGATGACCGGATCGAGGCTTTCTCTGGCTGCATCTAGATTGGCTGCATCCTGGCATATTTCGAAAACAGCCCGGTTTTCGCTGTTTTCGAAATAATTGGCGCAGATGCCCTGAAATTTGTCTTTCATCTCCGGGTGTTTGAGCATGATGGATAAAATATATTCTTCTACCGGATTAGAACCGATGCTGCGGGTGGCCTTTTTAATGGCAGCCGGTCGGGTTTCCTTGATCTTACGGTCGGCTTTATAGCTGCCAAGCGCGGCTTCTAGCTTGCGTTCTTCAATTCCCGCAGTCATCGAAAGGCTGGTAAGGTACTGATATTGCCGAGGTCCTACCTTGACATCGGCGATGATGGGCAGCATTTTATTGACCAGTTCGCTTTTAGCCTGGGATGCTTTCATATCCAGTTTTCCCGCCATAACTTTGAGAGTGAAGTCAATCACCGGCAGGGCTTTTAAGACCCGTTCCTGCCATATTTTTACATCACCTTTGATTACCTCATCCGGGTCCTGTCCGCCTGGCAGCGTGATCACTTTGATATCGGTGTCCTGAGTATTTTCAAAACCTACACAGCGCATGGCAGCATCTTCTCCGGCGGAATCCGGATCCAGCGCCAGGGCGATATTGCGGGTCATTTTTTTTATTTGATGGATCTGTTTTTCTGTTATCGCGACTCCCATGGGGGCGACGACATTGGCGAAGCCGTACTGGTGCGCTGCTATGACATCCATATAGCCTTCAACCAGGACTGCCTGGTTCTGTTGGCGGATTGCCGTTCTGGCCAGGTGAAGGCCGTAAAGGCTGCCGCTCTTGTCGAAAATGCGGGTCTGAGGGGAGTTGATGTATTTTGGTGATGAATCATCCAGAACTCGTGCCCCGAAGCCGGTCGTGCGCCCACGCTCGTCCATGATAGGGAACATGATGTGATCCCGGAAGCGGTCGTGGGTTTTCCCGCTCCCCTCAGTTTTTATGATCAGACCGGCTTCCAGCAGGTCGGCTTCCTGGAAGTTTTTCTCCAGCATATATTGCTTCAAGGCTTCCCAGGCAGATAGACTGTAGCCTAATTGGAAATCTGTGATTACCTTCTCATTCAAGCCGCGGCCTTTTAAATAGTCCCTGGCCTTTTCAGCGGCCGGGTTGCTCAGCAGAAGGTTGTGGTAAAAATGAGCCGCAGTTTGATTGATCTGGTAAATTTTATCACGAAGTTGGTCTTCAGCCTCAGATCTGGCCTGGGAAGGGATGACCACACCGGTTTTTTCTGCCAGCAGTCTGAGGGTATCCGCGAAATCCAGACCCTCCTTTTTCATCATAAAGGAAAACACGTCGCCTCCGGTGTTACAGGCCCCGAAGCAATGCCAGGTCTGCTGTTCCGGATATACAAAAAAGGAGGGCTTCTTCTCACTGTGGAAAGGACAGGGCGCGCGCATAGTGCGTCCTGACTTTGTCAGCGTTACATACTGCCCGATTATTTCTACGATGTCCGCTTTTTGTTTTATTTCGTCGATTACACCCATATGTTTTTTACACCAACACCCCTCCCTACACCGGGATAGGGAAAAATAAAAGCACTTACATTATACTGCTAGAACGGCGGATAAAACAGGAGAGAATATTCCATTTTGTGATTTATCAGGTTAGACCCATCTCCTG
>CAITCX010000455.1 GCA_903890885.1 uncultured Dehalococcoidia bacterium | reverse complement strand
GAGTGCGCACCGGCATTACTGGAGCTCGTCAGGCCATTCGAGCCGGACCTGGCAAGCGAACGCGAGCCGCTCTTGCTGATATAAGAATAGCTGGGATCGTAGTATTCCATCCCAGAATATGACGCAATCTGGTCAGGACAGGTACAACTCAGGGAGATATGGTTATCAGAGGATTTGCTGCAGCTATCCTCTGCAGGCTTTCCATGGCAATCTCCCGGCATGCATTCACAGCCCTTCAGGCTCGGCTGCGAGAAGGCAGGCACGATCATGAGACTGAGAACTGCAAATGCACCGAGCAGGCTAATAATCTTCATAACTCCTCCTTCGCGAATGACTATCACAATTGTGAACTTCTACATATAAGGCAATCGTCGAACTATATAGAGTTTTCTGAGCACCCGAACGACAAATCCATTCACAAGATTCAGTTACTGCCTGTGTTGTGTGCATGACTGTTTTTGAGAATAGAAATTATCGAATCAAAGAATTAAATAATATATGATAATATTTCCAATTTGCACCATTATATCGATTAAAAATCCAATAGATCTTGCCCAAATCCAAATCGTCATATGCTATAGATACCATCAGCTGTTGTGAACGTGCGACGTTCAAGAAGATGAGTAGAGTGATCTAAATGAAAAAACTTGCAATTGTCTCAATAGTCCTGCTGCTTGCAGGAATGGGATTGGCTCTCGGACAAGCTGGATCATGCATCTGCCCTAGCAGTGAATCCTGTTCGCAAACGGGATGCTTGGAGAACTGCACGGGAAATTGCACGCTGGGAAATGATGCGGCATCCTCGTGCGCAGCCAACTGTCCCAAGGCCAACTGCGGGTCCGCTTGCCCGGGTCAGGCATCCTGCGCTATCAACTCCGCTCCCTGCTGCAGTGCAGCCAACAGATAGGCAGCTTTGAAGGCAGAGTCATATGCCTCATAAATTTTTATCAAATGGACATTTCATGTCTGGCATTGAAGCCCGGAATCCTCTTCAGCTCAGCCGCCCTGTTAAGCAACAGTCATCACGGGTGAGAAGGTGTAATTGTGTATAACGTAATTGGACTGGAAGAAACGGATGTGATGTGTGCGGAAAGCTTCACAGAGGCTCTAAAAATTTTCCACGAACGCTGCATAGAACCCATCTCCAGAGGGCAGAAGCCTCGGAATGCGGAGACGACGTGTTACATCGAAGCCATAGGCGAAACGGCAACTACCCGCATGCACTATCCTTTTGTATTCGAATTCGCCGTAAAAGCCGGTTTGATCAAGGACGGCAAATTAGCAGAGCCTCTGATTGAGCCCCCCACAACAGAGCTGATCGCGGCCTTTAGCAGAGCGGCAGTCATGCAGATGGTTGGGACACTGGGCTGCCACTGAAAATTTTTTTGTTTTGCCGCATTACTATTATTTATATATCCAATCCGCCTCAAATGATTCGTTCACAATTGTGAATTGATTATATTTCATCCGGAAAATTAATTGGGGAGCACAATCATGAAGATGAATGCCGAAATCAAGGCCCTGCTGGTAAGCATCGGCAGTGCTGATATCGACGAGAACCTGCTGCGGGAGGCTACCAGGACCACCACACCCAGCGCGGGACCAGGGGCCGGTCTGGAGTCTTTCTTCCTCAAATCAGGCGGCCACAGGGTGAGGCTGTCCATCAACAAGAACTCTCCGCTCAAAGTGATCAGATGCTGCACGGATGTCGTGGT
>CAITCX010000454.1 GCA_903890885.1 uncultured Dehalococcoidia bacterium | reverse complement strand
CCAAACGACCGGAAATGGTGGGCGCTTTGATACGGGCGGCTCAGGCCTGCCACGATATGTCACTAGCTTACGGAGTGCCTTTTATCTCCGGCAAGGACAGCCTAAATAATGAATTCGAATACGAGGGTAAAATTATCTCCATTCCCCACACTTTATTAATATCGGCCATTGGTATCATGGACGACGTTCGCAAGGCGGTTTCAATGGATTTAAAGAGCATCGGCAATATGCTCTACATTGTGGGAATGACCGGCAATGATCTGGGAGGTTCCGAATATTTTGCGGCCCACAAAGCCACTGGCAACAACGTACCGAGGGTGGATGCTCCGCAATCGCGCAAAGCCATGGAGTTTCTCAGCTCTGCAATGGAAAAAGGATTAGTGAGGTCCTGCCATGATTGCAGCGAAGGCGGTCTGGGTGTTACGCTGGCTGAAATGGCCTTTGCAGGAGGTCTGGGCGCTACTGTGTATCTGAAGTCCTTACCGCGCACCGGGCCTATTTATCGCAACGATTACATTTTATTCTCTGAGTCCAATAGTCGTTTTGTTGTGGAAGTTGCACCTGAACATGAAGCCCAATTTACAAAAATTATGGATGGCGCGGTTGTGGCTCATATCGGGCACGTCAATCAGGAAGAGGTGCTGGAAGTACACGGTTTAACCGACGAATTGGCAATGAGAGCTTCTATCTATGACCTCAAAGAAGCCTGGCAAAAACCCTTGAGATGGTAGGGGAATAGATTCAAGGCACGAATAATAAAATCCGAGACAAAGACAAAATAGTAGAAAGTTCAGATCAAAACTTATAACTTTCAACTTATTACTCAATAGAGGGAAAATAAAAATGGCAAAAGTAAATGTGCTGGTATTACGCGGTCCGGGTACCAACTGTGATCAGGAGACGGCGTTTGCTTTCCAGCAGGCCGGGGCAGTAACTTCGGTCTGTCATATCAATGCCCTGATCCGTCACGAAAGGCGACTGGTAGACTACCAGGTGCTGGTGATCCCAGGCGGTTTTTCCTATGGAGACGACATCGGAGCCGGTAAAGTTCTGGCAAATGAGTTGAAATTAAAACTGGGAGAAGACATTCAACTCTTCGTCAATAACGGCGGTTTGATCCTGGGGATCTGCAATGGATTTCAAGTGATGGCCAAAGCCGGGATTTTGCCAGACATCCGGCAGCCAGCTGGGCCGCCTTTGACATTGGGAACCAATGATTCAGGGCGTTTTGAATGCCGCTGGGTCCATTTAGTAACGGATAAGAAAAGTCCCTGTGTATTTACACAGGGAATAGACAGTATGTACTTGCCAATAGCCCACGGAGAGGGTAAGGTCATTACCGATATGCGTGGTCTCAGAGAAATCAAAGCGGCTCTCTATTACACTGACGAATCTGGCAATATTCAGGCGGGTTACCCGGATAATCCCAATGGCTCGATGAATAACATAGCGGGAGTTTGCGATGCAACAGGGCGGATATTTGCCCTGATGCCGCATCCTGAACGGTATATCCGCTTTCAACAGCATCCACATTGGACGCGTAAGAAACTCAAAGAACACGGCGACGGCTTCATCATTTTCCAGAACGCCGTGAAGTTCGCCAGAAGTAAGTAAAAAAATATGGGGCGAGGCTAAGTTCAGCCTCGCCCCATAATAATTATTAGGCAGTTTCTCAGGAGTTTGCGACCGTCAATCTGCCCAGCCACATACCTGCCAGGGTGGCGCCCAGACAGAGCACTACATTCAGAGCGATATTGAGGGTGGCCAAATTCCAGGTGCCCTGTTCAAGGTAACGTACGGTTTCATAACTGAAGCTTGAAAAGGTAGTGAAAGCGCCCAGAAAACCCAGCGTCAAGACCAGTCTCATCTGACGTGACATTATATTTGAATTCATCCCTAATTGCATAATAAAACCAATGATAAGTGATCCCACCACGTTCACCATTAAGGTCCCTATAGGAAAACCTGTCCCGGATATCCGCTGGGTTAAACTACTCAGCCCGAAGCGTCCTACTGTTCCGAGCGCACCGGCCACCGCTAAAAATATGACATCTTTCATATCAGGTTCCTTCTAACTCATTCAGAGTCCATCTGGTTCTTCTACAAAAAGGCCTCTACTGGAAGGTTTCCAGTAGAAGCGGTCAGTCCTCAGGATACGGTTCGACTAATATTTATTTCCCGGGCGAGCTTCATGCCAGTTATTATTATAGACGGGAGACTTATTCTATTCAATTTAGGAGACTGTAAGGCTGGGCTTAATGAATTATCTGCTAGAAGGTTCCATGATCGACCAGGGAAGATTGAAATCCGGTGGCCATTCCTGGTGGGCGAAGAAGTCTGTATTTATTTGATGATTTTCGACGGCTTTACGCCAGTCAGGCAGCGACTCCTTTTCGATATCAGCCAGGGCTTTAGCCAGACGGGAATCTCCGCGTGACAAAACTGCCTGAACTTCGCTCCACTGCGGGCTTTCATTATTAATCTTGATTCCCTGCCCGGACAGGCGGTTTTTGAGGACGGCGATTCTGTTCTGTAAAACATCCAGCGGGGCCATCGGCAACCGCTGAAAAGCCGTGCCAGCTTTGGGTACGAAAGGCGCAATATTCAGAGTCAAACGCGTTTTGCCTCGTTTGCTTTCAATAATTTTCTTTCCCGTCAGAGCCAGATCCACAATGGCCTGGATGTCATCGTCAGTTTCACCGGGCAAACCGATCATAAAATAGAGTTTGAGCTGCTGCATCCCGGCATTGCCGGTCATGCGGATGGCCTCCAGGATTTGAGCCTCGCTGATGCCCTTGTTAATGGTTTGCCTGAGGCGTTCTGATCCTGCTTCCGGCGCCAGCGCTACCGAGCGCATCCCTCCTTGAACCAGCATATGCATGATCTCAGGTGTCAGGGAGGTCAATCTGAGTGAGCTAATAGAAATTTGAGAGCCCATTTTGAGCAGACTTCTAAATAATTCTTCGATTTGCGGGTGATCAGTGACCGCAGGACCGACCAGTCCAATTCTTTTTCTAAATTTAAGGCCGTTTTCTGACTGTTTTACCAGAGAATCAAGCGAGTGAAAGCGCATGGGACTAAAGGCGCTGCTGACCATACAAAATCGGCAGTTGTGGGCGCAGCCCCGCTCCACTTCTACCAGATAAAGGTCGCTGAGTTCGGTGTCCTGAGTCAAAACAACGGAGTGTACCGGATAATCATCCAGATTTTTCATCTTTTGGCGGACCAGGGGTTTGGCAGACGGAAAACGCGGGACGAAGATGCCCGGGATTTTGGCCAATTCTTTAAGGAGATCATCCCGTTTCCCGGATATCCCTTCGCCGATCACGGGCAGTATGGCCGGCAGGAGAGCTTCAGCCTCGCCGGAGCACAGGCAATCGAAAAACGGCGCTACCGGCAGGGGATTGGCCGTGGTACAGGGCCCACCCGCGATAATCAACGGCTGCGTTTCGTCTCTCTGTTCTGAATAATGAGGGATGCCGCTGGCTTTCAGGATAGAGACAATGTTAAAAAAGTCAATCTCATAATTCAAGGAAAATGCCAGCACTGCAAAATCTGCCAGGGGACGCTGGGATTCTACAGAGAGCGGTAAGGCGCCTTTCTCACTATTTTCCTTGTCCCAAAAGACACGCTCGCAAACTGAGTCCTCGCGTGTATTAAGAAACCCGTAGATGGCCTGCAGTCCCAGGTTGGACATGCCGATGAAGTAGGTATTGGGATAGACGAGAGCAAAGGGAAGTTTGCCGCCCCAATCCTTAAGGATCGTGCCGGTCTCTCTTTCCAGCCGTTTACGGCCTTTCTCCCTTTCTTCCCAGGTAATAGAATGTTTAGGCGTTTTTTCCCTCCGGCAGCAGAATAAACATTACGCCATGCCTGAAGTAAATTATACCAGTCTGGAAGATGAGTACAAAGGGGACAACCGCAGTGAATGAGACACAGAAAGAAGTATGATTATCCTGCAAAGGATAACCCAGGCAGACACAGCATAAATAGCTTAATGAACAGGAGACATGACAACCTTCTCCCACTGCATGCAATTAACAGTCTTACAGAAATTCGACTCAGGAGGCCAGAATAGGCTGTTTTGCGCCCTTTGGCCAGCGAATCCTCCGTTGAGACTCGATATTCAGGGAGAACGGCATATTCTGCATCGTGCTGTTCTGCACAATATTGGCATTAAGCTCCATCAGTTCTTTAAGGGTGTCTTGCACAGTTGCAGTAGGGTTAAAGATGACGGAATGGAAATCAACATAATCTGGATTAGGGCTATCATTACTGGGTTTGAAATTGAGTCCTTCCGGTGTAACAAAGATATGCTCTTCCATTTTTACACCTTCCTTTTTTACTAAATTGGCCCACTTTCTCGACCCGGTGAAGCGAATTTCAGGGTTTAATGAAAAGCGGCAGCCAATAAGGCCGCCGCATAAGAGTTAAAAAGAGCTACTTTTTGACTTGGGTATACAGCACTCCCTCCCATAGAGGGTCTGTGCGAAATTGCCGCCAGACCGGAGCCAGCTAATAAAATCATCTTATACTTATTATACGCCTTTTCCAGAAAATTAACACTTCGTATATCCGCAGCCCGGGCAGACAAAACAGCCTTCGGCATAAACCAGTAAAGTCGCGCATTCGGGGCATTGTCCGGCGGTGTTTTTAATCAAGCCCAGATCCTGCACCTTCCCTTTTTCGTGATCGGAATTACCGTTGTTTTTGCTGTTAATTTTACCAGGAATATGTTTTTCCAGCACACTGGCGATAGCATCTGCGCAGGAAAGGACTGATTTGCCGTTTTCCCAGGCGATGGAGGGGCAGCGGATACCGCGCAGCTGCTTAACCACGTTATCGACGTTAACACCTGAGCGCAAAGCCAGAGATATCAAGCGGCAGGTAGCCTCCAACTGAGCGACGGCACAACCGCCGGCTTTACCCAGGTGAGAAAAGACCTCGCAGATACCGAACTCATCCGAGTTGACGGTGATATACATGTTGCCGCAACCGGTGGTAACCTTTTCGGTAACGCCGGTGGTGACCTTGGATCTTTGACGCGGGGCACGGGAAGTTGGCAGCGGCGCTGCCGCAGTGGGAGCAGCTTCGGCCTTTTTATCTTTACCGGTGGTGAGTACCTGTCCCTCACGGCTGCCGTCACGATAAATGGTGATGCCCTTCAAGCCTTCCTGAAAGGCCAGCATGTAGACATTGGCGACATCCTCGCGGGTGGCAGTTTTGGAGAAGTTAACTGTCTTGGAGACAGCATTATCGGTGGATTTCTGGAAGGCCGACTGCATTTTAACATGCCATTCGGGTGTGATCTCGTGGGCCGTGACATAGACCCGTTTAATTTCATCCGGGATATCAGGCATGTCCGCCAGATGTTCTCCCTCCGCGAGTTTTTTCATCAACTCTTCAGAATAAAAACCGCCGCGTTTGGCAGCTTCTTCGAAATACGGATTGACCTCGACCAGGTGGGAGCCGTCCAGAATATTCTTGGTAAAGCTCAAAGCGAAGAGCGGCTCAATACCGCTGGAGCAAGCTGCGATAATACTCAGCGTGCCCGTAGGAGCGATAGTGGTGCGGGCGGCGTTTCTAACCTTAGTACCGTTGGGTTTATCGTAGATACTACCTTCATAGGCGGGGAAAACTCCTCGCGCGGCTGCCAGTTCCATGGAGGCGTTAAGGGATTCTTCATTAATAAAATGCATGATTTCGTAAGCGGTCTTGAGACCTTCTTCGGAATTATAGGCAATACCCAACTGCAGCAGCATATCGGCAAAACCCATCACGCCCAGGCCGATTTTGCGAGTCTCACGGGTGCGTTTTTCGATTTGCGGCAGGGGGAATTTGTTCATATCTATTACGTTGTCCAGGAAATGCACGGCGGTGTGGACGGTTTTGGCCATTTTGGGCCAGTCTATTTCCACTTTTTTAGTGGTTTTTATCATTCTGGCAAGGTTAATGGACCCCAGGTTACAGGATTCATAGGGCAATAACGGCTGCTCTCCGCAGGGATTGGTACTTTCGATCTTGCCCAAATTGGGAGTGGGATTATCCCGGTTGATTCTATCAATGAAAACGATGCCCGGATCACCCGTTGTCCAGGCTCCATCCACGATCTTGTCGAAGACCTCTTTGGCGTTTAATTTCCCAAAGACCTCACCGTTATGGGGATTGAGCAGGTTATAGTCTGAACCTGCCTTGACCGCCTCCATGAAATCCTGGGTGATGGCCACGGATAAGTTGAAGTTGGTCAGGGAAACCATATCTTTTTTAGCATCGATAAAGTGAAGGATATCCGGATGGTCTACACTGAGGATGCCCATGTTGGCCCCGCGTCTCATACCGCCCTGTTTGATGACATCTGTAGCTGTATCAAAAGCACGGATAAAAGAGACTGGTCCGCTGGCTATGCCACCGGTGGAACCTACCCGGTCTTTCTCAGGGCGCAAGCGGGAAAAGGAAAACCCGGTTCCGCCACCGCTCTTGTGAATAAGAGCGGTGTATTTAACAGCGTCAAAAATGGACTCCATAGAATCCTCGACCGGCAGGACAAAACAGGCTGAAAGCTGCCCCAGTTCCCTTCCGGCGTTCATTAAAGTGGGTGAATTAGGAAGAAAATCCAGGCTGGTCATTACCCGGAAAAACTCCTCTTCCCGGGCTTGAATATCAGTGTTCGGGTTATAAAGGCGGTCAGCAGAAGCTATACACTGCGCTACCCGCCGGAATAATTCTAGCGGCGTTTCAACCGGAATACCGGTTTTATCTTTCTTTAAATAGCGTTTTTCTAATACGTGCAAGGCGTTTTCGGTCAGGTTTGTACCGCTGACCGGTTTTTCGGCGGATTTTTTAATTTCAGGCGATTTTTTATTGGATTTTGGTATAGTGGTCATAACAGGCGGTTTCTCCTTCTGCTCTACTTTTTCCTCTTTAGAAAGGATTTCTTTCACAATGCTTTGAATTTCTAAGACACTGGGAAGGTGCAGTGTTTTATTTTTTGCCGCAGGCACCAGATCTTCCATACCGGGCAGAGATCTCTGTTCCATGCGCTCAATAACCTGATCAACGATTCCTTCAATGTGCTCTCTATCGGAGATACCCATAGACTCTGCCGCAGAGAAAATTGTCCGGGCGATCTGAGTACGATTTACAGGCATGTAATTACGTTCTCCTGATGGTATATTACCCGGGAAATTGGATTTGTTTTTGAAAAATACTATTTTTTATTTTCAGGTTCATCATTTTCTATTCCGGTATCCGGCAACAAAGCCACCTGTTCCTGAGTAATAGAGTTATCTTTTGGAGCAACCACCAGATTATCTACGGCCTCTTTAAGGGCCTCAATATCTGTGAACTCCCGGTATACGCTGGAGAAACGGATATAGGCGATATAGTCCAATTTCTTAAGCTTCTCCATAACCATATCGCCGATACTGGTGCTGGGAATTTCGGCCTTGCCCTGATGATATAATTCGGCTTCGATTTCATCCGTAAGCTTTTCAATGGCCCCGGTAGGGAGGGGACGCTTCTCACAAGCTCTGCGGATACCTCCCAGCAGTTTTTCCCGGTTGAATTCTTCTCGCCGCTGATCTTTTTTTATGATAAAAAGGCCGGCTGCCTGTAAACGTTCATAAGTGGTAAAACGAGCTTTACAGCTCAAGCACTGGCGTCTGCGGCGGACTCCATCGTTAACGTCACGAGAATCGATAACCTTTGAGTCGGTATTTCCACAATAAGGACATTTCATTCAAACAACCCCAACACCTTGTGGTACAGATAAATATAACCACAACGGATAGTGTTTGTCAAGGGGTTTTTTAATAACTAAAATGGTGAAATCGAAGCCTGAAAAAGCCTGCCAGTACTGCACTTTTAGCACAGCACTTTTAAGGGGGAGACAACCGAAAGCTACAGTTCTTTTCCTTCCAGCAATTTTATAAATAATATACTGGCAATAACAAAGGAATTCTTAGCCAAAGGGAGCGGCTTACAGGAGGTTTTGTCCATGGCTACTTCATCTAAAAGCCCTTTTTAAACCAGAATTGACGATAATACGACCTTGTTATTCACAGGCGGCAGACATTTTAAGCTGAAACCATAACAAATGTCACCAGCAAAATTGGTAAGTTAATAAGAATTAAAGGATTTTGACCTTGTATCGAATATGCCAATGTACACGTGCAGCGATGACGTGATAGGATTTAGTTATTCTAGTGTTCAAATTTCAGAAGTATTTGCGGAACAAGGGGGACTATTTTGTTGGAGACAGGGAAAATTACGCTTACCTCGGATGCTCCCGGAAGAAGTCTTTTTATGCTGGGCAATGAAGCAATTGCCCGCGGGGCGATCGAAGCCGGGTTAGCGGTTTATGCTGCTTATCCGGGTACACCTTCCAGCGAGATCAGTGAGACTTTGATCGACCTGGCCAAGGAGATGGGATATTATGCCGAATGGGCGGTTAATGAGAAAGTGGCCTTTGAGCTGGCATTCGGCGCTGCACTGTGCGGGGTCAAAGCCATGGTGGCTATGAAGCACGTTGGACTGAATGTAGCCCATGATCCACTGATGTCCGCCACCACTATGGGTGTGGTAGGGGGAATGGTGCTGGTTAACGCGGATGATCCTGGTATCTGGAGCTCACAAAATGAGCAGGACAACCGTTTTATGGCCGAGCAGGCCTATCTGCCAGTACTTGAACCATCTTCTGTTCAGGAAGCTAAAGACATGACGGCAGATGCTTTTAAACTATCCGAGAAGTTCGGCCAGATTTTTATGCTACGCTCGGTTACCCGCATCAGTCATGCTCGAGGTGATGTCGAACTGGGGCCAATAAATAAAAGCCCTCTGAAGGGCGAATTTAAAAAGAGAGAATCCAATATCATCGTTCCGGCCTTTGCCCGCAAGAATAGAGTAGCCCTGCTGGAACGCTTTGCCAGGATCAAAACCGAAGCCGAGAATTGGCCTTACAACAGCGTAAAATTGGTGCCTGGAGCGAGATTAGGCATTATCGCCTGCGGCATTTCATACTCATACACCCTGGAGGCCCTGCGCTGGCTGGGTTTAGAGGACCAAGTCTCTGTTCTAAAGATAGGAACACCTCATCCGCTGCCTGAAAAGAAAGTTATTAATTTTATAAAGTCCGTCTGCGAGATCCTGGTAGTTGAGGAACTGGAACCTTTCGTGGAAAACCACGTTAAAGTACTGGCCCAGGAGGCAGCTATAATAACTAAAATTCACGGGAAGGATATGCTGCCGATCAGGGATGAAATGTCTACACGCATAGTGGCGGCGGCCATATCGAAAATCAGCGGAAAGAGTCTTCCCATGGATTATACTGGACTCGACCAGCGGGCGGTCTCGGCGGCAGCGATACTCCCTGCTCGTCCGCCCACTTTGTGCGCGGGTTGCCCCCACCGGGCTTCTTTCCACGCCATCAACCTGGCAGTACGCAAGGTCAAGAAAGACCTGGGTGAGCGTGTTTTATGCGGCGATATAGGATGTTACAGCCTGGGCATTAACCCGCCCTTGAGTTCTTATGATGTGGATTGCTGTATGGGGGCGGGTTTTGGCATTGCCAACGGTGTAGCCAGAGGCCAGAGCGGTCCCGTGGTAGGCCACCTCGGCGATTCAACGTTTTTCCACTCAGGCATTCCGGCTATGATAGACGCAGTCTTTAATAAAACCCGGGTGACGATGATAGTCCTGGATAATTCGACTACCGCGATGACTGGCTTACAGCCTCATCCGGGCGCTCCCGGCGCAGGAGATCTGGGTATTAAACCGGAAGACGTGGCCAGGGCCTGCAACGTCAAATTCGTCGAAGTGGTTGACCCATTTGATTTGAAGAAAACTGTTGAAGTTGTAGAGGCTGCCATGCGTTTTGAGGGGCCGTCGCTGATAGTCAGCCGGTCAATGTGCCGGATTCTGGCGCAGAGAGAGCGCAGGCGGCGCGGTGAAAAATCCGCACCCTACAAGATCAATAGGGAGACCTGCAGCGGGTGTAAATTATGCCTCAATTCACTGGGTTGCCCGGCTATTATCCTGACGGACGGCCAGGTCAACATCGATGCCGCCCAGTGCGACGGCTGCGGGTTGTGCGCGCAGGT
>CAITCX010000453.1 GCA_903890885.1 uncultured Dehalococcoidia bacterium | reverse complement strand
CGGTTCTGCTCGCACATCATTTTCTGGCCTATTTTGAAATGCTGGAAAGTGATGTGTCGAGGTTTAAAGATTGTTTTCTTCGGGTAGATGTTATGCCTCTGGGCAGCGGCGCTCTAGCGGGCGTGGCTTATGATATCGATCGTAAGTTCGTAGCTAAAAAACTGGGCTTTTCGCAAATAAGCCGTAACAGTTTAGATGCGGTTTCAGATAGGGATTTTGTGATCGAATATGAAGCTGCTGCCAGCCTGTGCATGATGCATCTATCCAGGTTGGCTGAAGAAATGATATTGTGGTCTACCTCTGAGTTTGGTTTTATTGAGATAGACGATGATTATACCACCGGCAGCAGCATTATGCCGCAAAAGAAAAATCCGGATGTGGCTGAGTTAGCTCGCGGAAAGGTTGGTCGTGTTTACGGGAAATTATTGGGTATGCTGACTGTAATGAAGGGGCTCCCGCTTTCTTATAACCGTGACCTTCAGGAAGATAAAGAGGGCTTGTTTGACGTAGTTGATACTCTTTTATCTACGCTCTCAGTTATGACTGGTTTGCTGGGCAGCTTGAAAATCAACTCTTTACGTATGGCCCGGGCTCTAGATCAAGGTTACCTCCTTGCTACTGATATTGCCGATTATCTGGTTAAAAAGGGGGAAACTTTTCGCAGCGCTCACGCCGCCGTTGGTAAACTGGTAAACTGGGCCATCGAAAACGGCAGGACTTTCGATAATGTCAAAATTGAAGAGTACCGGCAGTTTTCAAGACTGTTTGAGAAAGATGTTTACCTGATCACATCGAAAGTCTCTGTAGAGGCACGTAACAATCCCGGAGGGACCTCATCAGTTCAGGTTAAAACTGCACTGGTAGAAGCTAAAAAGATTCTGTTAATGAAAGGTTGAAATAGAAAAACCAGCGGCAATTATTTTGTTGCCGCTGGTTCTCAATACATAGCTGAAAGCGATTAGTTTATTTGGTATTGGTTTTATTCTGGGTGCGCAGACATCTGGTGCAGAGTTTCATCTGTTTTAATTTTCCTTCAACCATGATGGTAGCCGGATGGATATTGGGATCAAATCTTCGGTTGGTGTGCTGTTTAGAATGGCTGACATTCTCGCCGAATAACGGTGATTTTCCGCAAATTTCGCACTTCAAGGTATGAACTCCTTTGAATTATTAACTGGAAAGTTTTAATCTACTGTGTAATAATATAGCATGTTTTAAGGTATAATTCAAAGTCGGATTGCCATAATCCAGGTAAATTTAATTCATAGATCTGAGTGAAAAGGTATAGACTGAGGGCACGAATTTTAATGAATAGAATTGAAACTAAAGACGGAATAGCTTTTCGGGATATGTTTTCTGCTTCTACTACCTGGTTAGAAAAGAGTGTAACTGATATTGATGCTCTGAATGTTTTTCCAGTTCCGGATGGCGATACGGGTACCAATATGCTTTTAACCATGCGTTCGGCTGTTGAAGAAGCTTACCGTGTCACCGATAATAGTGTTTTTGCGGTTGCTCAGGCAATGTCTAAAGGTGCTTTGATGGGAGCCAGAGGTAACAGCGGTGTCATTCTTTCACAAATCTGGCGTGGTTTGGCAAAGGGCCTGGAAAAAAAAGAATCCATTACCGGTACGGATTTCGCTGATGCCTTTTTAATGGCTTCTAAAGTGGCCTATAAAGGTATTAGTAACCCCGTGGAAGGCACTATTTTAACGGTTGTACGTGAAGCCGCCCAGGCAGGGCAGTCTTATGCTGCTAATAACGGCAATGATCTGAATGAAGTTATGAATGCCATCGTAGAAGCAGCCAACAAATCGTTAGCCAATACTCCTAATCTGCTGCCGGTGCTTAAAGATGCCGGGGTGGTTGACGCTGGTGGACAGGGTTTATATACCATTCTGGAAGGCGCTTTGCGTTTTTTACGGGGTGAAGGTGAACAAATGCAGTTCCGTAAACCGCAGATGGTTTCCAGCAACGTAACTGTTTCAGCCAGGCAGCCTACTATAAGTGTTAAGGAAGAGCCCTTTGGGTATTGCACTGAGTTTCTGCTTCAGGGACAAAAAATAGATCCTGATAAACTCCGGGATAAGCTGAAGAAACACGGAGAATCGTTGATTGTGGTGGGAGATAATACTAATGTGCGGGTTCATGTACATACCATTGATCCTGGCACTGTTTTACATCTCGTGACTTCCTTGGGTACTGTTCATCAGGTCAGTATTCGCAATATGGATGAACAGCATGAAGATTATCTGGCTATGCAAAGACACCGCTTACCGGTGACTAATGTTTCTATTGTGGCTGTTGCGCCGGGTGATGGAATCAAGGATGTTTTCAGCAGCCTGGGAGCGTATGTTGTTGCCGGGGGACAAACCATGAACCCTTCTACAAAAGACATATTGCAGGGGGTTGAAGCTGCAACCTCGGATAAAGTGATTATATTGCCGAATAACAAAAACATTATTTTAACTGCCAACCAGGTGCATACCTTAACCAAAAAATCCGTTAAAGTAGTCCCTACTAAGACTGTTCCCCAGGGGGTGGCTGCACTGCTAGCTTTTGATTTCGATTCTGATTTTGAAATTAATGCTAAGGTCATGGAGAAAGCCCGCCTGGGGGTTCGGACAGTGGAAATCACGCGGGCTATACGCACTACCAAAATGGGGACAATGCGCATCAAGAAAAATCAAGCTATTGGCCTTCTTGATACCGATTTGGTAGCTGTTGATAATTCGGCTCTAGCTGTCCTTAATCAGGTACTGGATAAGATAGGCCTGGATGAATTTGAAGTGGTGACAGTATATTATGGGCAGGGGATTCAGCCGGAAGATGCTGAAAATATAAGTGCGGCCATTAGAGAGAAATATCCTAATCTGCAGATTGAGGTGGTCAAAGGCGGTCAACCTCATTACGAATACATTATTTCTATAGAATAAATTAAAGGAGAGTCTGAAAGATGACAGTTAAAATAATTATTGATAGTCTGGGCGACCTTCCTGTTGAAATCTTGAATAAACTGGATATTAACGTTATTCCCATCTGTGTGCTGTTTGGAACTGAGAGCTTCCATGATGGTGTCGATATGACTAATGAGCAGTTTTATGCCAGATTGGTTTCCACCAAAACCGCACCCACTACTGCAGTACCAGCTCTCGGCACTTTTATCGATATGTTCGAGGAAGTAGCCAAGAAAGCCGACGAAATCCTTATGATCTCAGTTTCTCATAAACTCAGCGCAACCTTCGATACGGCTACTAAAGCAGCTGAGATGGTTAAAACCAAAGCTAAGATAAAAGTTATTGATTCTTTGAGCGTAATCATGGGGCAAGGCATGTTAGCCATTCAGGCTGCAGAAATGGCAAAAGTGGGAACTAGCCTGAATGAAATTGTAAAAAAAGTGCAGGGCAATATTCCCCGTACTGAGTCACGTATGGCTTTTGATACCCTGGAATATCTGAAGCGCGGTGGACGAATTGGGGCAGGTCGGGCTTTCCTGGGTTCTATTTTACGAATTAACCCTGTTCTGTGTCTAAAGGACGGTGAAGTCTATCCTCTTTCCAGAGAACGTTCCAGAGTTAAGTCCATTGAAGCTCTCTATAACTGGGTTTTAAGTTATCATTCGATAGATGCTATAGCCGTGGAAGATGCCACTACGCCGGATGAAGCTGATCAACTCGCTGCGCGATTGAAAAAGAAATTTGCTGGTATTCCCCTGTACCGTTCTAAGGTCGGTGCTGTCATTGGTGCGCATGTTGGCCCCAGTGTTATTGCCGTATCGGTCGTCGGTGACAAATAATATTTTGGGGAAATAAGCCAGTCTTCTGCCGTTTCTCTGTGTTGATTTGATCTAACTGGATTTAATACAATGTGGGGAACGGCAGAATTGTTTTGTGCTAGACAGGAGAAAAATATTGTCCGGCAATACCGTTCAATTACTGAAGATACTTGAACTGGAAGAAAAAAAGGGGTTTCCGGATACTACAGTTATCGGAGGTCTCGATCAATATTTACACAACTGGTTAGCTAAACAGGCTGCATCGGGACTTCCGGCTTCGGTTTTAATACAATTCTCCAGTGTCTGTCCACCAACACTACGTTATTCAGCCCTTAGTCAGATGCAACGCCGAAAATGGGCTGAGCAAATGCGAGTGTGTCTAAATCATTCAGAAATTCCTGTAAATACACCAACTGCGCCACAGCGAAAAGCCGATATCGCTGCAAATATAATTAAACCTGTAAAAACCCTTAAAACCCCTTCCCTGGGTAAAGTACCTGTTCCTGGGTTCACGCTAGAAGTACCTGTCACTTCGGTAAAGGGAATCAATGCAGTTCTGCAAAAACGCTTTCTGAAGATGGGAGTGTTAACTGTACGTGATCTTCTGTATTTTTTCCCCAACCGGCATATGGACTATAGTCAAAGAACTTTTACTAATAATCTTGTTGTCG
>CAITCX010000452.1 GCA_903890885.1 uncultured Dehalococcoidia bacterium | reverse complement strand
TTGCCCCCAGAAACTCCGCGTCCGGAATATAGCGACTGAAACCAGAGAAAGCCAGACCAGGTCGCACAACCAGTGGGCACTAATGAAGATGGGTAGTCCCCACATCCCGGCCGCATTGAGGAAGTTCATCAAAAGCAGGCTGCCTACCGTTATCCACCATACCAGGAAAAAAGGGTTCAGGCCGCTCATCAATATGCCAGCCTTGAAGGCGCCGTAAGTTGTGTCAGTTCCCTCCCGTGACATGATGCGGCGCGCGCGGAACAGACCGAAGCCCATCCACATAATCATGCCTCCTCCCAGCACTCCCAGTACCATCTGAACTACTGCGTTTCCGAGAACACTGGCCAGGCCAAAGTACACCAGCAAAATAAGCGGCACTTCGATTGCGGCATGCCCCAGCGCTACCTGAAGACCCGTCCAGGGCGACTTCAAGCTCTTGGCCAGCGTTACGGCAAACATCGGACCGGGCGCCATCACGCCTGAAAGCGAAGTTAAGATCACTACACCCAAAGCGGCTAGCATAAAACCTTGTTCCTGATGTAATTTTTCCCTATTTATTATAACATTGGAAATTGAAGACCATGAACAAGCGGATATGATATCGGTTTAAGGAGGAATTATCGCATGTCGTGCTTTTTTTGTCACTTAAAAGACATCCTGGATGAAGCGGGCATTACAGTTACCCCCGCCAATAAAAAACAGGTTGACCAGGCTTTTCATCAGATCGTGGGAGTAGTTTATAAGGACTGCCCATCGACATGGAAAGCCCTCAAGCTGGCTCTGCAATCTGACGATCTGAAGCGCCGCGAGCTAATTCAGAAGCTACAGGCTGCCCTGCCTTCCAGATGATTTTGCTTTGTTCAACTATTTCCTGTATTCTCGATTACATTCATGATCCTTAAACCAATCAATCCAGGACTGGCTTAATTATCGAACGCGTCATCCTTCCGTTGTGCTATAATAACCTGAAACTGAAAAGAAAACCACCTGACTAGCCAGGAGAGCATAAAATAATGAGTAAATCCATATGGAGAATTTTAATAATATTTTTAGGTGTGACGGTTGTTCTGGTTACGGCAATATTTTTATTCGTACTGTGGCTATTAAAGAGCTAGCTGCCGGTATATAGCAGCCGTACTGTTTTCTATTCAGTCATAATAGTTCATGATTTTTTAATAATTGTTTGCTACTATAGCTGTACAATGTCGCTGGAGGTAAACATGCCAATTAAAAAATCAAAAATAGGGATTATCAATTTACTGGCGGGTATGTTGATTCTGACCAGTAGCGCCTGTGCGCAGGGGCCGCTACAGTTCACTCCGGTTGACAACTCGACGCCCCCAACAGGCTCTAATCCAGCTCCGGCAACAAGCTCCAACTCCAAAATAACTTATGCCATCGTAGATACGGGCCAGACCAAATGCTATGACGATATCAAGGAAATATCCGGGCCAAAACAGGGAGAAGCCTTTTTCGGCCAGGATGCGCAATACCAGGGCAACCAGCCTGGCTACAGTCTCAGCGCCGACGGACTGACCGTTTCCGATAATGTTACCGGCTTGACCTGGCAAAGATCACCGGATACCAACGGCGACGGAGCTTTGACTGCCAGCGACAAACTGACCTGGCCGCAGGCTCAAACTCGCCCTGCGGCCCTCAATACAGCCAGCTACGGCGGATTCAATGACTGGCGATTGCCGACCATCAAGGAACTCTACTCTCTGATAAAATTCAACGGCAGCGATCCCAGCAATATGACTGGTGACGATAAAGCAATCCCTTTCATCGACACGAATTACTTTAAATTCGCCTACGGAGAAGTTAACGCCGGGGAAAGGATCATCGACTCCCAGTATGCCTCCAGTACACTGTATGTCAGCCAGGGTTTGGGCGGAGAGTTGCTGTTTGGGGTGAACTTCGCCGACGGACGCATCAAAGGCTATGGGCTGAACATGGGCGGTCCGGGCGGACCGCCGCAGGCGGGAGGCCAGGCTCAGGGAGGCGGCAGACCAGCACCAGGCAGTCAGGCCCAGGCAGGCGGCAGGCTGCCTGGCGGAGAGAAAACTTTCTTCGTCCAATGCGTCCGCGGAAACCCTGAATATGGTAAAAACCACTTCGTCAGCAACGGCGATAGCACCATTACCGACAGCGCTAGCGGCCTGATGTGGTCCCAACCGGACAGTGGCTCAGGCCTGAACTGGAAAGAGGCTCTGGCCTGGGTCCAGACCCAGAATGCCGCCAACTACCTGGGACACAACGACTGGAGACTGCCCAGTGCTAAAGAGCTCCAAAGCATCGTTGATTACACCCGGTCTCCTGATACGACTGGTTCAGCCGCTGTCGATCCACTTTTCAGCTGCACCCAGGTCACGAATGAGGCAGGAAAGGCGGATTACGCCTTCTACTGGACAAGCACCACACATGCCAGCTCCGGCGGAACTGGAGGAGCTGGTATATACGTGGCCTTCGGCAGAGCGACAGGCTACATGGGTAATCAGTGGCAGGATGTTCACGGGGCCGGTGCCCAGCGCAGCGACCCCAAGAGCGGCGATCCTGCCAATTACGCCACCGGACGCGGACCTCAGGGTGACTCAATACATATCAACAACTATGTGCGCCTGGTGCGCGGAGGCGGCGTAACCTTTACCACCAAAACCAGTGAACCCACCGTCTACCCATCTCCAACAGCCGGGCAACAGCCGGGACTAGGACAGCCCTCCGCTAACCGCGGCCCCAGGCCGGGCGGCAGCCCGGGTGGGACTGCCGGTAATTTGATCGGCGGCAGGGTAACCGACGTGAACGGCAATTCAATTTCCGGTGAAAATCTGGAAGGCAAGGTCAGCATCGTCACCGATGCCTCCACGAAATTTACGGTGAACGGGCAAACAGGCAGCCTGGCCAGCGTGACCGCGGGGAAATTTGTCACGGCAACCGGACAAAAGCAAGAGGATGGATCGTGGCTGGCAACGCAGGTGACCATCAGCGATACTCCGCCAGGACCGCCGCCGCCGCAATAAAGACGGGTACTGTTCTGACGGACTATTTTTCTCAACCCTCATCTTTAATGTGCCTCGGTATGGTAGTTCATTTATTCTTGCCACAGGTAAAGCTCTATGGCTTTTATAGGAAAAAACTAGAAATAACGGAATATCAGCCGAAGAGGAGGGCTCAGGAAATTCTTGATATCTACATAAGTTTTTTCGCCGCGCAACAACCGGCAAAAAGCCCGCCAGACGCGGTCATTCTCGTTAAGAAGATGAGAAAACAAATACGGTGCTGCGCTGTTGATCTTCTGAATGGTACGTGCCGCTTTAAGATCAGGCATCAGCTCATTATCAACTGCGGCTTCATAGTCTCTCAGGTCAGCAGCCTCCCCCTTTATAAACCTCATAATCGCTCCAGATGCCAAATATGAACTCTTAAGCGCATAATAAATACCTTCACCAGATAAAGGATCAATTAACCCGGCCGCGTCGCCCACCAATAAAACCCTGGGATGGCTGAGCGGTGTCTTGGCCCTGCGTAGAGGCATAAGATGGCCCCGGATCAAGCGGGGATCGACAGATCCCAGGTTATAAGCCTGGATCAGTCGCGTAACGCTGGGTTTTAATCTCCTGGCGACTCTGAACGATCCCCCCGCACCCACCGATAAGCAATCTTGCTTGGGAAAAACCCAGGCATACCCCCCGGGTATTCCCAAATCCAGTCCTAATAGACCATCCCACTCCAGGGCCTTATCTTTATCTAGAGAGATGTGACTGTTTAAAGCCAACCCGTACTCGAAACCCTGTTTCAGCCCCAGGGACTGAACTACTACGCTATTGGATCCATCGGCCCCGACCAGAACGGAAGATGAGAATGTATCTGATTTCGTCCTTACCAGTACACGATCTCGATCGACATCGATGTGGCGGGCCTCAACACCCTCTACCAGCGTAACTCCAGCCTCACAGGCTCTGGAAACCAGATGATAGTCAAATTTTTCTCTCATGACCGTGTACGCCAGCGGCTTATCATAAATCCTGGTTTTCTTTAATTTGAAATTGTAACTCAGGCGGGCTCCATAAATTACATCTTCAACTATCTGGCTGAAATCAAAGGGCAGCAGCAAACTGGCCCTGACGGTAATGCCGCCCGCACAAACCTTGCTGCGGGGCAGTTTGTTCTTTTCAATTATCAACACCTTGCAGCCCTGCTGGGCTAGTTCATAGGCCAGAACTGTGCCTGAAGGGCCAGATCCGACAATGGTAACGTCGTATTGGCAATGATTGTGTTCTTTCATAAATGAGCTCTAAATTAAGGCAAAACGGATATTAACTGAAGCATTTATCGACTATTTTTTTGGCCGGGAATCGTTCATATTATAAAGGGGAATTCGTTATTGATACAAATCAGACAATATCTCTATTTTAAATGTTCGCTATTTTTTGCAGATTATCGATAATTCGAATATAATAATTCATAATTATCGTATGCAGACAGGTCTGTCATTGTGAGAATTGGAAAAAGGCAGACTGGCCCGTTTAAAACAGGCCTTTTATCGGGTTAAGGAGAACCATTATGAAGACCAGGACAGTTCTTTTCATCGGTGTAGGCCTCCTGATTGGAGTACTGATCTCCGTTGCGTCTTGTTCGTCCGGCAGTTCCAGCACTTCCGCCACTACCAAATCGGCCGGTACAACAACAACCGTACCAATCCCGACTACCACTTCCTCGAATATTACCACGCCAGCCATAACCACCACAGTTGCGACTAGTGCCACAACTGCCGCAACCACAGCAATAACGACTACTCCTTCGCCAGTGCAAACTACTTCAACCACGATTATTGC
>CAITCX010000451.1 GCA_903890885.1 uncultured Dehalococcoidia bacterium | reverse complement strand
TCACCTATTTCGACTACAGTTCCGACGTCTTTCAGAGAGACAGCCATACCAAATTGCTCGATCTGCTGTTTAATCGAAGAGATTATCTCCTGACCTTTTGTTGCCATCTAACCACCTCTTAACTTTATATCCCCCTCCCCCAAATTGGGGGAAGGGGATGGAGTAACCTGGATTTAGAGTTTGCCTTTTATCAGGGTATCTACCACGGACGGATCAGCCAGCGTGCTGGTATCACCCAGACTACCGGTGTCGCCAGCGGCGATTTTAACCAGGATTCTTCTCATTATCTTGCCGCTTCTGGTCTTGGGCAGACCATCGGTGTACTGGATCTTGTCCGGGCTAGCTATAGGGCCGATGACTTTGCGGACATGATTAATCAACTCTTTCTTTAACTCTTCGGTCCCTACGATGCCTGATTTAAGCGTAACGTAGGCATAGATACCTTCTCCCTTAATGGCATGAGGCATACCTACAACAGCGGCTTCAGCCACGGAAGGATAAGAAACCAGTGCACTTTCAACTTCAGCGGTACCGATACGATGCCCGGAAACCTTGATAACATCATCGATGCGGCCCATTAACCAGATATAACCATCTTCGTCTTTTCGGGCGCCGTCACCCACTGTGTATACACCCGGAAACTGGGCAAAATATTTCTCAAAGAAAGACTTGGGATTAACCGTATCATCTCCCCAGATGCGGCGCATTAATCCCGGCCAGGGTCTCTTGATAGCCAGATAACCACCCTCATTAACTTCAGCTTCGGTACCATCCTGTCTAAGAATAACAGGAACAATTCCGGGGAAAGGCACTGTAGCGGAACCAGGTTTTTGAGGAATAGCGCCTGGCAAAGGAGTAATGACATGACCACCGGTCTCTGTCTGCCAATAGGTATCTACAATAGGGCACTTGCTATTGCCGATGTGCTCGTAATACCACATCCAAACTTCTGGGTTAATAGGTTCGCCTACACTGCCTAGTAAGCGCAGGGAAGTTAAATCATGGGCATTTACAAAGTCCATGCTTTCCCTCATCAGGGAACGGATAACGGTGGGAGCAGTGTAGAAGATACTGACTTTATATTGCTCGATAATCTGCCAGAATCTATCCGGCTTGGGATAAGTTGGTACGGATTCGAACATCAAAGACGTTGCGCCTGTAGCCAGAGGACCATAAACGCAATAAGTATGCCCAGTAATCCAGCCGATATCGGCGGTGCACCAGTGAATATCTTCATCTTTAACATCGAAAGACCATTTCATGGTCTGATAAGCATACATCAGATAACCGGCTTGAGTGTGAACAACCCCTTTGGGCTTACCGGTTGAACCGGAGGTATAGAGAATGAAAAGAGGATCTTCGGAATCCATGACTTCAGGCTCACACTCTGCCTTAATATCGGGAGCGGCCATCAGGTCATTCCACCAGAAATCCCGGCCTTCTTTCATAACAACTTCGCAACTGGCTCTCTTTACTACGATGGAATTTTTAATAGAGGGATTGGCAGCCATCGCGGTATCTGCCCCATTTTTACTGGCGATAGTCTTGCCGTTGCGATAATACCCATCGGCGCAGATCAGCAAAGATGACTGGCAATCGGAAATCCTATCGCGCAGGGCTTCAGCGCTGAAACCACCGAACACAATGGAATGTATAGCGCCAATTCTGGCACAGGCTAACATAGCTATAGCTAATTCAGGGATCATGGGTAAATAGATTGTAACTCTTTCACCTTTCTTAACACCCATTTTCCTTAGGACATTGGCAAATTTATTGACTTCATAATATAGCTCTTGATAGGTAAGGGTCTTACTCTCATTCAAGGGTTCGCCCTGCCAGATGATGGCAGCTTTGTTGCGGCGCCAGGTTTTGCAATGTCGATCTACGCAGTTCACGCTGACGTTAATTTTTCCGCCTGTGAACCAGGAATGCTTACCATTGGCGAAGTCTTCTACCAGAACTTTATTCCACTTTTTGTACCAATCGAGCTGTGCGGCCTGCTCACCCCAGAACCCTTCTGGATCATCGACAGATCTCTGGTAGATCTTTTTGTACTCGTCCATACTCTTGATGTAGGCTTTTTTACTGAAATCCTTAGAAGCGGGGAACACCCTCTTCTCTTCCATCATGGAAGTAATTCCCTTTTCCGGCATTTGGTTTCCTCCTAAATCTATTTATTTTTATAGACCGAAACGAGACCAATTTTATATCCGCAGGTTTATCGTCCTGCGTTAACAATATCATTTTTTAGTGCAGATAGCTGGCTGCGAGTGCTGCCGTCAATGATCTTACCGTCCACCCTGGCAATCATCCCACCGATGATATTGGGGTCTATATTTATAGAAACAACTACTTTTTTCCCTGTAAGTTTGCTGAGACGTTCGGCCAGTTTGTCTTTCTGGTTGTCATCCATTGCCACAGCGGTCGTTACTTCGGCTTTGGCGATACCTTTATACTGATTTACCATTATCAGGTAATCAGAATAAATAGTTTCAATAAAAGCAAATTTTCCTTTTTGAGTTAGAATGCTAACCAGATTCAAGGCCTGCGGATTAATACCTTGCAACAACTTTTGAAGCAATTTACATTTTTTCTCTATAAAAAACATGG
>CAITCX010000450.1 GCA_903890885.1 uncultured Dehalococcoidia bacterium | reverse complement strand
GGTCGCAACTTCTGTCCCACTGTAGCCGGTTACGCTGAAAGCCCACAACAGCGAAGCGTAAGAGACTGTGGTGTAATCCCATTCGCCATACGAGACATTCACCCAATCAGACGAACGTGATATCAATTCAGAAATTATTGCGTTAGCATAGGTCGTATATCCGGTTACCCAGGCAGCTCTAATCCGGGAGGCCAGGTCCCAACCAGATAGTGATTTTCGATTGGTTACATAATAATCAACGAACTGTACCGCTGTCTTGCTGACAACAATCCGATTGAAATATTCGGTTGCTTTAGTGGCATATGTCGGGTTGCCAGTATCTTCAGACAGACGGACCAGAAATTCAACGTCTGTCCCATAAGGCCTACCAGCCCAATCATTCGTCAGACCGTCATATCTTGTCACCAAACTATTCCCAGCGTTGATTGCTGCGCTAAGATAGCCGGCAGAACCAGTTTTTTCGTAAGCTGCCAGCAAACCACTGGCTGTTATACCCTGTAGATTCGGACTGGCAAAATTGCCATCTCCTGCTACCCATTCCCA
Source organism: uncultured Dehalococcoidia bacterium (assembly GCA_903890885.1). Taxonomy (GTDB): domain Bacteria; phylum Chloroflexota; class Dehalococcoidia; order Dehalococcoidales; family UBA3254; genus UBA3254. The sequence goes on along the minus strand of CAITCX010000450.1, from coordinate 1,149 downwards.
ATTATATGGATAGAGACCGGAATTTGGCCCCTGAATTGCCACCAGCCGGTTTGCACCATTGGTAATAGCATCATCTGTTGATGGTACCGCTAATACCGGAGTAGCCATCCCCAAAAGTGATCCTATTATAACCAGAATCAATAGAACCGGAATCATCAATTTAATAGAAGAATTTTTTAATTTGGTTAACATATTTTCATCTCCCATTTATTGAGTACTTCACCAACTTCAATGACTTTTAAAGTAAGAAAATTTTCTTTTTTATGAGGACCCGACTTCCCTATATTAACTACTGTTAACGGCATATTCAGCCTCCCCTGCCAGCTATGACCGTTACCAACAGCATTGCTAAAACAGCAATCACACTAAGGATGCTGACACTGAAGAGGGTTACTTTGGCCATTTTCATATTTTCACTCCCCAAAATAATAAAACCGACCTTAAACGCACAAAGGCCGGTTTCACTATTAGCTAACCACTATCCAAGTGACCAAATACAGATAGCGGGTCTACGCCACCTACCATGGATATTTCATTACTTTTATTTAAGATTATCGGTCAAATTATCTTACCGCCAGACTCCTCTGATAGTATTTATCCATTTTTAAAGTTAGTTGAAATAACAATAATACAACCATTTTGCTTACATTATATACCTCAAATCTCACTTAATCCTCTCTTTTTGGTAAATATTTGGTAAAATATGGTTACAGTTTGGTAAATGCTTCATTAATGCTGAACCTTCCTCCAGACGGTACTGCTTTTTTGAGTTGATTTGTTGGCATTCCTCTAAATTCCCGAGAGAAAGTTAGCCCGAATGATGCCTTGCCAGCGGCCGAAATTGAATTAAAACGAGAAATTGATGGGATGACCGACCCTGGAACGGTTTTAAAAATCCCAAAAAGTAACCCCAAATCGAATAGTCGTAATAGAGTTTTATTTGATTTTATTCCAGTTTTTAGCTAAAGTTAATTTTGATCAGGAAACATCGTATTGTATATTCTCCCGCCTGGTTTTATTTTCAAAAAGTAAGTATTTGTGCAGGAGGCCTATAATTGGATAAGGTTTTTCCCAGTCTTGAAGAAGCAATTAAAGATATTCCGGATGGAGCCACTGTCGGTTTTACCGGCTTCTTTACTTGCGGCAATC
>CAITCX010000449.1 GCA_903890885.1 uncultured Dehalococcoidia bacterium | reverse complement strand
GAACTCGCGACCAGCTGTTTACGAAACAGCTGCTCTACCACTGAGCTACGCTGGCATGTGAAGCTACTGTTTTTAATTTGGTGACGGATTTGGTGACGTAATTTTGAAAACCACGCCGGAGGGCATTACGCCGTCAAGCAGTGCCATAGCTTCCTCTTGCATGCCTGATATTATATGAGAGTAGCAATCCATTGTAAACGCTACGCTTGCATGCCCCAGGGCCTCACTGATAACCTTTGGCTTGGCACCAAGCAGCAGCATTAAGCTTGCGAAGGTATGCCTCAGATCGTGAAACCTGACACCCTCAAGGCCTGACCTTCGGGCCAGCCGGGTGAAAGAATGGCTTAATACAGTTGGGTCAATTGGCTTTCCCTCCGTATTAAAAACCAGGATATCCTCGGTGTGTGGCCTGCCCATGGTGTTAAATAAATCTTGTTGCCCTTTCAAGTGCTCCCTCATGTAGAGCCCGAGTTTGGGTGTCATGGCTACACGGCGCCTGCTATGGCTTGTCTTGGGCTCTTTAAATTCACATATTCCACGGCGCTTGTATAACACCTGGGCAACCGAGATAGAGAGCATGTTTAAATCAACGTCACGCCATCTTAAACCCAAAAGCTCAGCCTGCCGCATACCGCTATTTAACGCTGTGTATATGACAGGGTAATAATAGTTGTCCCCTGCCTTTTCCAACAGCACCTCAACTTCCGCCGGTGTGAGCGTGCGCATTGTCTTACCTTTTGGTGACGGCGCATCCACCATGTCACAGGGATTACGGCCCAGGTATCCTTGGCGGACAGCAAATTTCAGGCTTTGGGATAGTACACGGTGAAAGTGATGCACCGACCGCCGGCTTAGCTTCTCACAAGCCTGGCCGTAGTATTTCTGAATAGCAGCTGGCTGAAGGACCTTTAACTGGATTTGCCCCAGGGCTGGTATTAAGTGCCGCTCAACTATGGAACTATAGAAGTCCAGCGTCCGGACTGAGCAGTTCGTCTTGACGTAACCGTCCAGCCAATTGCGCAAGTGCTCGGCCACGGTAATGCGGCCTCCGGAAGGCTGAATACCCTTCTCATAGTCAGTTAGTAATTTTCTTAACCTGATCTGGGCATCCTTTTCCGAGCCATGAAACGTCTCCGAGTGGCGCGGCCGCTTACCATTAACCGGCGTCCCAATATCATAAGTGATACGCCAACTATTCCCGCCCCTGTTCTTAATGCTACCTCTCATTTCTTTGCCCCCTTCCTTGTGGATTTCATCCGAGCCGGATTTTTATTCTGTTGCTGCCGAATAATTTTCAGTGCTTCCGCGTGACCACCAAAAGTTACCAGAGGAATAAGCCACTCGGGAACTTTGCCGTTAATCAATAGAGCATCGAGAGCTATGGAAATCTCCTCGTTATCTAACAGAAGTTCGATCTCAGGAATCCTTTCTTTCTCCAACCAAAGCGTAAGAAGGAATAGCGACAAACGATTGACTTTTAATAGCTTCGGAATTCCTAATATCAGATGACGATCCATTTCATCACTATTGAAGGGAATTCCTAATATTTCATGCAACTGTTCGGCCCGCGCGTAAAGTTCGGCAGTTGAATATAGCCTGGTTGACTTAACCCATTCCTTATCCTTCTTGTCATTTTTAATAGTGCAATATAACCGTGCAATCCATTTTGCCTCGCGGATTGATAGATTGGTGGCTTCGCGCATTCCCAGTAACGCGTCATTTATAGGAGCAAATACTTTATTATGCGGGTCTGCGGCAGAATCGATTAAGGAATTTAGGTCGGCCTTCCAGACTTCGCACACGGCCTTAATTGCCTCAGGCGATAGCTCGTTGCCATGCAGCCGGGCCATGCACCACGGCTCATCCTGTTCGCTGACATGTGTTTCGGCTTCCTTTTTACGGATGTCTATCATCACCTTCTGCACCACACTCAAACCTGGCCACCCGGGATATGGCACCTCCGTGAGCCTGCATCGGACTGCCTCCCGCACCGCCGGCGCCTTTATTTTTGGGTTCTTCTTGCGCATTTCCTGGTATATATTGGCGATTAGAAGCCTGATATTGTCCGGCACTCGTGGGCCACGATCCATAATTTTCCTCTCTTTAGCGTTAT
>CAITCX010000448.1 GCA_903890885.1 uncultured Dehalococcoidia bacterium | reverse complement strand
CGGAAGGTTTTGCGGTTTTTGAAGCATTCCGCAAGTTGAGTCTGATAAACCTGGCGAGCTTCCGGCGGATACAGATCGAAAATGGTTTTTATACCCACCAGTTCTTCTGCGGTATAGCCGGTGACCGCCTCTGTCACGGGGTTGACATATATATATTTCATATCCGGGCCGATTTCCCAGATCATTTCGCCTGCTATATTAGCCACCTGTCTAAAACGTTCCTCGCTAATCCTGAGTTCTTCCTCGGATTCCTTACGGCGCCTTCTCACTTCAGCGTCTCCCAGTTCGCGTTCCACCGCGGGTGCCAGTCTTGCCAGGTTGCTTTTCATAACATAGTCCTGGGCCCCCGCCTTCATTGCGCCGACCGCTGTCTCTTCGCCAATCGCCCCCGATACGATAATGAAGGGAATCCCCAGTTGGTGTTCTTTAAAAATGGCCAGGGCAGACGAGGAATCGAATTGCGGCAGGTTATGATCGGAAAGCACCAAATCGTAGCTGCCGTTAGCTAGGGCTGCTCGCATTTCGGAGGCGGTAGCAACTATGGTGCAGTTCAATTCATAGCCCGCCCTTTCCAATGCCCGCCTATTCAGCGCGGCATCGCTTTCAACGTCCTCAATCATCAAGATCCTTAGTCGTTTTTCCATTTTTCTACCCCGTTGACCGTTTTTTTTTAAAACCGCTTTTTTGTTTCACTTTTCTTTCAGGCTAATCAGATTAAACCCTTAAACCCTATTCAAGTAGATATTACAATCGTCAGGAAGGCTCCTTAATCGTAAAATAGAAAGTAGCTCCCTGGTCTACCTGGGCTTCAGCCCAGACCTTGCCTCCGTGCCGGTTGATGATTCGTTGTACCGTGGCCAGTCCGATGCCCGTGCCCGGATAATCGGCGGTTTTATGCAGGCGTTGGAACACCTTAAATAGCTTTTGGGCGTAAGCCATGTCAAAGCCTGCTCCGTTGTCATGTACGAAGAAGATCCTTTTCCCATCTTTATTCAGCTCGCCAAACAGGATCAGGGCCTGGGGAGTTTTAGAAGTGAACTTAACAGAGTTTTCCAGTAAATTTGAAAGTGCCATCTCCATCAGGTGGGGATCGCCCTGTGCCTTTAAATTCTGCTGTATTACAAACTTGATTTGCCGGTCAGGATTAGTATTTTGCAGGCGAGTCGTGATGGATTGGGCTATCCCTGTCATATCTATTTCCTGGCGGTTTAGCTCCGTGCGGGTGTCCCGTGAGAATTTAAGCAAGTCGTCTATTAATTGCCCCATTCTCTGCGTTTCAGAGCGGATGCGGCCCAGGATTTGCCATCCCTTATCTCCCAACTTGTCCTTGTAATCGTCCATTAAGGCCTGGCTCCAGCCGTCGATGCCGCGCAGGGGTGCACGTAAATCGTGCGACACGGAGTATGCGAAAGATTCCAATTCCTTATTTGCGCTTTCCAGTTGAGCCGTTCTCTCCAGCACGCGCTCTTCCAGCGATGAGTTGAGCTGACGTACTTCTTCCTCCCTGTTTTTACGTTCGCTGATATCGCGGATAATGGCTTGTAAACAGGTCTGATTATCTATTTTGAAAAGCCGGGCGCTGATTTCCACTGGCAGGACAGTACCATTCTTGCCTGTAAATGCAGCCTCGGCGGTGGCGGCGCCACTTTCAGTAATTTTATTTAACTGGGTCTGAAAGGCACTGGCTGTTTCAGGGGTGATTAGCGACATTAAAGTTGTCCCCACTATTTCTTCCCTTTTATAGCCGTAGGTTTCTAATGCCCGTTCGTTTACCTGCAAAATTCTTTTTTGTTCGTCACAGATCAGGATAATGTCGTTGGCGT
>CAITCX010000447.1 GCA_903890885.1 uncultured Dehalococcoidia bacterium | reverse complement strand
TCCGGATGATCTCCGACCACGCCAAAATTGGCCTTGGTTGAATCAAAATCCTGTATTAGATGGTCCCAGAGAAACCATTCCCAAACCACGGTACCGCCGGTTTTTCCATCCTGCTTGATTTCCACTACTTTTTCAGGCATAAAGCTATTTGTGCCGATTGTCGCTGGTTTGCGACCAGCAGCAATAACTTCCGTGCGAGACCTGGCATCCCAGCATATCATAAGCACATTGCCATTAGGCAGCGGCCTTATATCATGATGCGGTATGTAAGTATCGCTCAAGTATTTGAAATCCCATAACAGGGTCCCGTCCCAGGCTATCTTCTGGACTCCCCCGCCTGCCGGGCCCTGAATATTAGATATGTGGGCAGTACGGCACAAAGTCCCATCCTCAAGCAAATAAAATGATTGCCCGGGCATATAGGCGCTTTGCCAGGTATGCACAATTTTGCCATCCATATCGATCAGGTAAGTGGTGTTGGAGCGATTAGGTGCAAAAAGGGTATAGCCATTAAAAGCCTTGGCGTCTTTGTAAAACAGACCAACCGTTTTGTTGGCAGGTATCCCTCCGGGTGGTTTTGGCACTAAAATGGCACTGGCGTTGGAAGCTGGTGCTCCCCCGGGGGCTGCCGGTTTGGGGACCGCTCCTCCAGTAGGAGACGGCACTGCGCCGGATGGTTTTACAGTAGCAGTGGTCGTAGTAGCAGGAGCAGGAGAAGGAGAAGGCGCAGCCACAGTCGCAGTAGTTGAACTGTAAGCACTTGAAGCAGCAGAAGTGACGGTAGTCGTGGTACTGACCGGAGCAGAGGTTGTTTTGTTCGGTGTGCTGGCAGGTGTGCTGCAAGCCGTCAATATCACCGCGGCAACAATTGCAGTCAGCAGCGTTAAAAACTTGCCCCGGATCAGCCCTGTTGGCCGAATTCTTGATTTAGGGACTATAAAGCGTTGCTGGTTGGGTTGGTTACTTTTGACCATAATGAAATTACCTCCATATATATTGCATTCTGTTTTTGTATTATCCGAAAACACCTGATTTGGCAACGATGATCAGGCAAATTTTATCAATAGTATCAATAATATTCTGTTTTGACTATTACCCACGAGGATTAATGAGGATTAATTAAAAAGCAGATAGTGATACAATAGTTATTATGGGACGAGGCCATCATGGTCACATCAATATTAACGCCCCCGATGAGAAACCCAAAGTCACTGGGGACCTGTTGAAGCGTATTTGGAAATATGCTCGACCCTACCGCTGGCGTATACTCCTGATGCTTCTCATTACTCTGACTACAACTGGGCTGGGGCTAATAAACCCGCTCATACTGCGAGACCTGATAGACCGGACTCTGCCGGAGCATGACCTGCAACGTTTGACCTGGATGCTGGTGGCTCTCATAACAATACCGCTTTTAACCAGCGGACTGAACATCTTTCTGAGACGTCTCAATTCCCGCGTGGGAGAAGGCGTTATCTGTGACCTGCGAGTAGCCCTGTTTTCCCATTTACAACGGATGTCCCTGGGTTTCTTTACCCACACTAGAAGCGGCGAATTGATGAGCCGCATCAACAACGATGTCGTAGGAGCTCAATCCGGCATCAGCAACACTTTTGTGAACATTATCACCAGCCTGATTCAGGCAATCATGGTGATGGCCATCATGATTACACTTGAATGGCGACTGGCACTCATTAGTGTGGCTATCCTTCCATTATTCTTCCTGGTTGCTCGAAAACTGGGAAACAAGCTGCGCGACATCACTCGCCAGCAACTCGACCTTAACGCCAGGATGAATGCCGTTGCGCAAGAAATGCTCAATATAAGCGGTGCCTTGCTGGTAAAACTATTCGGACGTACTATTGATGAAGATAATCGCTTCAAGCAGCGCGCAGAAGGTGTGCGCAACATCGGAGTGCGGCGGGCCGTGACAGGTTCTCTTTTCTTTGTCAGCACCAGCTTGCTGGGTGCGATCGGTATCGCACTGGTTTATGGTGTTGGCGGCTTCTTTGTAATTCAGGGCAGTCTCACTATAGGCAAGATCGTGGCCTTGGGAGCCTATCTGGGAAGTCTGTACGGCGCGCTGCAAACACTGACCAATGCTCCGGTGGATTTCGCCACATCCATGGTGAGTTTCGAGCGTGTCTTTGAGGTACTTAACGTGCCTCATGAGATTACAGAGAAAGAGGCTGCCCATAGACTGCAGGATGTACGCGGTGTGCTGGAGTTCCAGGATGTAGGCTTCCACTATTCCAGGGAAAGGAAAGGTCCACTCCGGGAATTGAAGCGCTTCGGCCAGATGCAGGATGTACAAACCGTTTTGTCCGAAAGTACTTCTGAAAAAAGAAGCGGCAGCGAAAACAACCAGCACCGTGAGAACGCGGCGGTTGAACAAAATCAGGCTCGATTTGAAGTTCTTGAAAACATCTCGTTTCGAGCCGAACCTGGTCAACTCGTAGCGTTGGTCGGTCCCAGCGGAGCCGGCAAAACGACTCTTACCTATTTGATCCCGCGCCTTTACGACCCCACCACCGGCCGCATATTGATCGACGGGTACTACCTGCAAGATGTGACTTTGGCCTCACTCAGCGCCCAGATAGGCATGGTCACCCAGGAAACATATCTTTTCCATGACACGGTGCGGGTCAATCTATTGTACGGCCGACCAGGCGCAACGCAGGCTGAAGCAATAGCTGCGGCAAAGGCAGCTAATATTCACGACTTTATAGCAGGTCTGCCCCTGGGATATGAAACCGTAGTAGGTGAACGCGGCTACCGGTTGAGCGGGGGTGAAAAACAGCGCCTGGCTCTGGCGCGGGTCATCTTGAAAAACCCGCGTATCCTGGTATTGGACGAAGCAACCAGTTCTCTAGACAGCCAATCAGAAGCACTGATCCAGGAAGCCCTTAAGCGCGTCATGATAGGTCGCACCAGCATTGTCATCGCCCACCGCCTGAGTACCATTCTGGCAGCAGATTTGATCCTGGTCATGAACCGCGGCTGTATCATCGAGCGAGGCAGCCATGATGAACTGCTGGCACAGGGTGGATTATACACCCACTTATACGAGACCCAGTTCCGCAGCGGGTCCAAGAAGTAACAGGCAGATATAAGAATAATAATTGCTGTCGTCCGATATCAGACAATCAGTGGAGACTTTAATAATAATTAGTTTACTTGGTTGACGGATGAGTTTCCAGTCCAGCTAAACCTCCGATAACATTTACCAGTTTTGAATCGCTGGGTACTACTATTTTGGTATTGTTGGTGAGAGACTGTTCTACAGCCTGTAACTGGCGAAGTAGTTGTGCGTTTCCCTTGAAGTATTGATCTGCGGCTTCATTGATCAATTTGATGGCCTGCGCCTCACCCTCAGCTACTGTTATCTTGGCCTGCTTAAGTCCCTCAGCTTGCAGAATGGCTGACTGTCTGGATCCTTCAGCCACTTTGATAGCTGCCCTTCTTTCACCATCAGCCTGGGTTTCCCGTGCAGTAGCAAAATCGATAGCGGCGATCTTTTCATTAGCGGCTTTAACCACCTTATTCATGGTCTCCTGGACATCAGTTGGAGGATTGATTTCTTTAAGCTCAGTGCGCACAATTTCAAGGCCCCAGCTCTTGGTCTCAGTTGAAAGGTTATTATAAAGGGAGCTATTGATTTTACCGCGTTCACTGTTGGCCTCCTTGAGGGACATAGTCCCGATGATATTCCTTAAGGTGGTTCGCGCCAGAGCTACGATCTGAATCATGTAATTAAACACGTTGTACTGGGAGTCTTTGACACTCTGCTCATCCGAGCGCACCTTGAAATAGACCTGGGCATCAACCTGGGCATTCAAGCTGTCACTGGTAATAATCTCCTGTAAGCCAGCATCAATCATATTTTCAGTGATGTTGACCCTGATCAGGCGCTCGATGAAAGGTACCAGGAAGACGATGCCGGGATTGGCAAAACGGTTGTACCTGCCAAAGCGTTCGATTAAACCCCGTCCGGTAGGTCTCACAGTCCTTATCGACTTTGAAAGCAGAAAAATAACAACAACTACGAGTACAATAATAATCAGTACAGTCATTTGATGGTTTACCTCCTTAATTATTATCTCTAAACCTGGGTTTTCATTTGCGAATTTTGTTCTTTCTATACTGCGAATCTGAAAATCCCGATGAGTACCATTATAGTTGAATTTCCAGAATAAAATAACAGCCTTGGCGAAAGGCTATCGGGGAATAAGAAGGAATTAAATATTTGACGTTGAGGAAATTATGTAAAACAAACAGTATAAATATTTATGAAATTTCAGGGTTGCCCATCTGACAACCATGGGATTGATTATAGTTTCCGTTCATACCTGTGCTTTTCCCATTCAGGTGGATATTTGCGGTTAAGAAGAGTCCAATAGCTGCGGTTGGACAAGGCACTGCGGCTCTGCTTAACAAAACCATTGCAATCAATTACTGAATAGGAATAGCCTTTGTCCAGCACTTCCTGCATGATGTCTTCTACCAGACCTCCGTCATCCATGACCGGGTAAAAGGCCTGGTAGAGTTCAATATCACCAAGCGCGTTTTCGATCCTTTCGAGCTGGGCTTTGCCGGTGATTTCAATCTGGCATATGTCCAGATGCTTTATGCCTATATCCTGGATAACCGGCAGCATTTCAAATAGTTTTTTACGATGGGGAGGCCAGGCTGGCGTCTCAACTGTAACCGTGGGAATATGCTTGACTGACAGCCTCAGGTTTTCGTACACTTCGCTTGAAAAGTTAGTCGCTCCCGGGTGGACTCTGACCTCATCAAACCCGGCTTTCTTAAGTTTCAGGATATTGTCTAAATTTAATAAGGTCCCGTTGGTGTAGATCTTAGCCCAGCCCCTGGTTCCCATAAAAGGGTCTACGACCTCCCTGAAGAAGGCCATTAACTCTTCAATGACCGGAAGGTAAAGCAATGGCTCACAGATACCAGTAAACTCGTAATATTGCATCTTGCAGTCGGTAGTGATCTTTTTCTTGTCTTGTTCAAGATTCTCTTTCAACATGTTTTGCCAGTCCTCACCCAGTTTCAGACCTTCGGCTACCACCGGCTCCTGGCGAACGATATGAGGTTCGAAGCAGTAAACACAATCTTTATTACAGACATTGGGCAAGGACAGATCCCTGCCCAGGATAAACCCTCTATGATATGCGTCAGGATAAAAACAACCGTAGCACCCGGGCGAAATGTCCTTGCCCACATAAGCGCAGCTGCCGTGGCATTTGAATTTCAGCCCCTGCAGTTTTTCCTGTCGTTCTATCTTTCTTTTATAGGCTTCCTGAATGGGGACAATTCTTATCACCGGGCAACTCCTCATTACATGGGCCTGTATAAATGCAAAAGCAAGCTGGAAGACCTGTTAAATATTTATCCTCCAGCTTGCGCTTAAAGATCAAACCCGAAATTATAGCTAGTTGTTAACTTTCCTTTTCTCAGGCAGATAAAGAAATTCAGCAGGGTTTTTCTGGATCATGGTCGCAATATCTTCTTTTTTGATCCCGAAGTGTATCATGGCGCGGATAAACATCTTCCAGCAATCGATCGCGTCACCAAAGAACGGTTGACCGCCGTCAGTGCACGGGATGATATGATCAGTGCCCATTTCCTGCAGCCACTCGAAACCCTGGTTGGGGTCGATCATCGGCCAGATAATGCTGGGGAGAACCTTGTTTGCGTCAATCTGGAGATAACAGCCAAGACGAACCAATTCCTTGTATTGCTTTATAGTAGCTCTTTCCGGTACAGCAGCCCAGGGAGCAGCGTGCATCCACAGCAGATTGGCCCCGACCTCATTGGCATATTGAGCCATCGCCAAAATACGATCATAAGTCATCGCGGCATGGCCGCTCATAACAGGTACCTTGTACTGGGCGCAAAGCCGGATGATTTCTTTAACTTCTTTGTCCAGCTTACCGCTTGCATCCATGATATCGAGGGTGGGACCGCAGTTTTTACCGCCATAAGTCTGGCAATAAAACAACATTGTCCCGAGATTAGGATATTTACTGGCCAGGTGGACCTGGTCAGGATGATGGCTCCAGGCCAGCATGTGAGCGCCCAGGCATTCGGTAGCGAACTCCAGTTGACCGGCCTGTACCATTTCGTCAACTTTTTCCTGTGCACACCAGGCTTGCCCGTAAGTGGGGAAGAAGTGGTCCTGGCTGACAAAAGCTCTCATCTTTGCCTTAGAGGCCTTAACGGCATAGTCCAGGATGTTATTTGACCTGGGAACGTAATCCGGGTAAAGACGCACCTGGGTATCGATTGAATTGACAATCAGTTCATCTTCCACGCCCATGTGAATATCGTAGAACATTTCGAAAATGAAATGGCCAACCTGGCCTGAGTGTTTGGCCTTATGCTGTTCCCACAGCTTTTCATAAGTCCAGGTCTCCGGAAAGTGGGACTTGGCCACGCCTTCATGTCTGGCCTGCCTATAAGCCTCTACAGCTTCCTTGGGAAGAGTATTGAATTTCTCGTGGTGTTCGATTTCTTCATTGAACAACTTTGGATTATAAGCTTTTCCAGTCATTTTTCCCTCTTAAAAATATTTTTATTTTACTTTAATCATCCGTCAGGGCATGCCTTTGTGCCGCTCAACACGCCTCAGTAGCCAATTTTATCGGCAAACTTGAAAAAACAGTCACATACTATATAATAACCCGTTCTTGACCTGTGTTACAAACTTTGTGGTCACTCATTAAAAAAAGAGTCGGCCGGCGCAGGTAAAACCAAAATTGCTGGACATTAAATTTAGAGGCTGACTATATCTGAACTGAACATGGATTGAATCGACTTGAGCATGGTAGTCGGTTTTCCAACCTTGAGCTTATCCATCAAATCAAAATATTCGAGGCAGGTGGTACAGGCCAATACCTCAACCCCCTGCTCTTCCAGCTTTTTCAGGTGAACTAATACCGGTGAGCCTTCGCAGGCTAGTTTTACTCCAGTATTCCAGAATACCAGGGCAGCAGGTTTATCAGGGCTTTCACCCAGTAACCGCAGGAAATTTGCCATAAGCATTAAGCCTAAACGTTCGTCGCCCTTTCCCAACCCCTCAGATTGAATCAAGAAAACCCTGGACGGCATACTCCCCTCCTGTGAATCTAAGTCTTTCGCGGGATAAATTTAAAAAACGATGGGTGGAAAACTCCGCTCCATCGTTCTGGTTCCTTCTTTTAAAGAGTAATAAAATTATAACATTTAGTTTCATTTGATATCTACCAACGGTCCTGACGTAAACGGCCCTTGTTCAGGCATTCTATGAACAGGCGGTTTTCTCTGGGGTTTCAATCCAAAGAGAAAACGGAAAACGTTTATACGTCTCACCAAAAGCTCGTATATAACCATTATGGCCACAAAAGAGGTTGTGCTTATCATAAGGTACTTGAAGCCAACCCCGGTATTCCACTGCACCACGTAGTAGCCAATCGTGATGATGACGGTCTGGTGCAAGATATAGAATGGCAGGACTGCCTGATTAGCATATGAAAGTATTTTATTGTGCCTGTCCAGATAGCGACTGCCGAAACCCAGTATGGCCAGCAGCCAGCACCAGGTATTCAAAGATTGCACTATATGAGCCAGGGCAAATCTGGATGTGCCAAAATGGGCCAGCGGGTCCGCGATTTCATCCACAAAAAAGGCCACCAGGCCAACTATGGCGACAATGGCAGCGCCAAGCATAAGCCAGCGCATTTTCTTAATACCTTCCATGATGCGCCGGTTGGCGAATATAAGATAGCCAAAGATGAAGAAAAGCAGATAAGCCACGATGTTAAAACCACCCTGTCCTCTGTTGCCAAAATAACCGCCAGGGTACAGAAATATATTTACTGCGGCAATTGAAAACACGAACAGTACCAGCAGCGCCCAGGGTTTTTGAAAAACCACGGCCAGCCTGTATATAATACTTTTACCCGAAGCGCTTCCGATTAAAAACAAGGGTAAAGAGATCAGAGAATAAAGGAAGAGATACCACAAAAACCAGAGATGAAACCATTCCTGATACCAGCCGTGTTCAAGTAAAGTTTTTAAATACAGGCCGTATATTTGAAAGACATTGTATCCTCCGAATTGTACTCCGTGGCTCAATGCCTGGTAATAGGCCTGCGGCACCACAATAACCAGCATGCCGAATATCAAAGGAACCAGAAGGCGAAGGAACCTTTCCTGCAGAAATTGGCCGGCTCTCCTTGATTTCAGGGCATAATAGGTGCCGCCTCCGGCAATCAGGCAAAACAGGGGCATTATCCACTGCCCCATAAAAGCGGTCAGCGCAGAGGCGCCCATATCGATCGTGGCATTCCTGACATGCCAGTCACTCCAGGCATCATAGAACCTGGCATTGTGGAAGAAGAAGATACCAAGCATCGCCAGAACTCTCAGCCAGTCAAGATAGTACAATCTAGTTAGAGTAGCGGACGTATCCTTCACAGTCGGCTCCTGTACACTTCCTATTTGTACCTAATATATCATAAAAAGTATATAATTTACTCAGGTATTTTAAGAGTGCTCTTTAATTATTTTTAATAAAAGGCAGGGAGAGTACCGCAAATGAAAAGACGACTTAAATCCCGATGGGTAATGGCCGGCCTCCTGGCTATTTTGGGTTTACTGGTGATTACCTCCGGCTGCACAGGAACAACCATAACAAAAACCGCCGCTGTGACCACACCCTTGCCAACTGCAGATGCAAAACCTCAGCCTCCGGCTGCTTCAGCAGGGCCGGTATCGGGAGAAACTCCTTTCAAGTACGGTGGTTTGCAAATACGAATACCTGCAGATGGAAAGAACCCGGCCGTGGAAGATAACGGTACGCTGCCGCTTGATTACACCTGCGACGGCACCAGTGCCTCACCACCTCTCGAGTGGAGCGGAGAACCAGCCGGTACCACTGAATTTTGTCTGATCATGTGGCATGTCCCCGGACCAAATTCATCCAAATTTTACTGGATAATCTACAATATCCCCAAAGAAGTCCATAGCCTGCCTAAGAATGTCGGCAAGGCTGTAGGGGTTTTGGGACTAAATGAACACAACACGCGTGAATATGAGCCTCCCTGTTCATCTGGCTCAGGCGACAAAGTCTACCGCCTCACCCTCTATGCCCTGTATGACAAACCCAACATGAAAGAAACCCCTGATCAAGTCACCCGTGACGTCATGCTCAGGTCCATTAAAGACGTTACCTTGGCCAGCGCTACCGTTAACGTGCACAATGAACGCCACAGCGGGGAAATCGTGCCGCCTACCCCCACGGCACAGGCTGGCACAGGAAAACCACCCCCTCCTGCCCCTTTCAGCAGCGGGAAAATGACTGCAACCAGTTCCGCACTTAAAGAAAGCGACAGAATGCCGGATAAATACACCAGAACAGGCGCCAAAGCCGGATACACTACTGTATCACCCCAACTGGCCTGGACCGGGCCACCGGCGGATACCCAGAGCTTTGCAGTGATAGGTTCCGGTATTCAATCCGGCGGCAACGAAGAAATTCACTGGATCTTGTACAATATCCCGGGTACTGCTGCCGGCCTGCCAGAGGATGTCAATGGAATCGGAACGGTGGGCCAACCCTTCATCACTCCTTCAGAAGGCGCGGCGGGCACTTACAAAAAGACCTTGACCGTTTATGCCCTGTCCGGACCAATTACTGTAGCTGAACCAGATAAAGCTGATGCAGCTAAGGTTCGCGCTGCCATGGAGGATAAAATACTCGACACTGCTACTCTGGATTATGAATTCACCGTAGCATAAGAGCGGGAGTGATTCCCTCAACGTCAAAATAATATTAAAAAAATATAATATAAAAAACATATACAGAGGGCATACAAAAAGATATACTATTACAAACCATATATCGGGCAAAGGCTAACCCTGTGTTAAGAAGATATGACTAAAGAATCTACTGTTAAAAATCTTAAGGTTTTACTGGTGGATGATAATCCACGCGTTCGCTCTTTTGTCAGACCTGCTCTGGAGGATGCCGGATTTGATTATGTTGAGGCTGAGAACGGTTGGTCTGCTTTCGAGAAAATTGAAGAAGAAAAGCCCAATTTGATAGTACTGGATATTATGCTGAGCGATGATTCTATGAGCGGACTGGATGTCTGCAAGAAAATTCGGCAAAATGGTAATACTACCCCAGTAATTTTTCTCACTATCAAAGACCGCAGCGACGACCCGCAATACATGGAGAGGGCCTTTAAATTAGGCGCCAATGACTATGTATCTAAAAGGGAAGAGTTAAGACACATTGAGCTAAACATGGGCCTTTTCCCAACGGAATTTGTGGGACAAAAATCCGATGTCGAGGAACTGGTGACCCGTATTAAAGCCAGGTTGTTTATACAGGAACCCGATGAGGAATTCGATGATTATTTAAGGATTGATTCGATAAACCAAACGGCCCTTGTGAAGACCGGGGGGCAGTGGCATGATACCCATCTGACTGTTGCAGAATTTAGCATATTGAAAGCTTTGATTAACGCTTCCGGACGACCGGTGGGGAAAACTCAGCTTATAGAGACAGTTAAAATTGACGGCGAAGGCTCTCTGCAAAACCATATTTGGCGTTTACGCAACAAGGTAGAATTAAATCCGCAAGTACCGGTTTATATCCAGACATATCATGGTGTTGGCTACCGGTTCAAGGCCAACAGCCAGCGGAACAGCGTCTAAAATGCAGATCCTTACCGATATATGGTCCATCACAGCCATATTGGCCGCCGCTTTAATAACCGGCGCAGGCATTACTTTCTGGTTATGCCGTTACGGCTTCACCTGGTACAAACCCCGTGAAAAAACGGAAAAACAGAACCTGTACCTTGTCTTCAGTCACCTGGCCCACCGCCTCAAGACCGCTACTGAAGTGATGCGAGGGCATTTGCATGGCTTCAACAATGACCTGCCCAAAGACGCAGAACGATGGAAGGTCGCCCGGCAGGCGATTTCCGAGGAGACAGATGGTATCGATGGCCTCATCGAAACTCTGGATCTGCTGGTAAGATTGGGAATTGAACGGCATGCCCTTATAATTGAACCGGTAAATATAGTCAGAATGCTTGAAGACCTGATGGTGAAGTTAGGCCCTGTCGCCGATGCCAGAGGCATCTTCCTGGGAGGCGTTGTCACCGCAAGTGCGCAAGACAAGATGTATGTTTCCGCAGATGCTACCGCCTTAACAGAGATATTTTCCAATATCCTGGAGAACTCTATGAAGCACAATGACAAAGGAACCGAGATAAAAGCCGAAGTACACCAAAAGGACCAGCACCTGGTTGTAAGCATCTCTGACAACGGCAAAGGTATACCGCCAGAAGTCATCTCCCGACTCTTTGACAAAGTAAGCCTGAATTACAGCCCCAAAAAAACCCACGGCTCAGGAATGGGACTTTATCTCTGCAAGTTATTGGTGGAATTGCATCACGGCAAGATCATGGCTGGTTCTCCTGCAGGAAAAGGCCTGGAGATAGCCGTGTGGCTTCCGCTGAGGAGAACACCTTTAAAAACTATTGATTGATGCGAGCGAATACCAGGTATGTAAAAACCTGAAAATAATGAAAATAGTGGGTATTTCGTGAGAATTGGTGTTTAATAATAAAGCGAAGGAGCGTGTATCATGCCGTGCAGACCACCCAGAATAGGTCAATTATTTGCCGCAATGATATTGTGTATTTTGCTCCTGGCATCTTCAGGTTGTTTTCAGGTAGTTGAACCCGGGTCTTTATCTGGTAAAATAAATGAAACCTCACCTGTTCCCACCAAAACTATCACGGTAACCGTTACCCCTCCCATTGCATCGCCAACTCCGCTTGATCCCGGTTTAACCCCGCTTGTTTCAACTGCCTCCAAATTGGTTGGTCTATGGAACTTCGATGACAATTCTATTGATAACAGCGGTTCAAATAATAACGGTATGATAATTGGCGGAGCCACATTAAAGGACAGCGCACCCGGTTTTAGCAAAGGCTTATCCTCCGGGATAAAATCATTTGGTTTTAAAGTAGACCCAAGTTCCAGTCTAAATACTAGCTCTGACTTGATGTTGGAAGCCCTGGTAAAGCTGGATAGCTTGCCGGATCGCTCTGATCTGATAACCAAGGCCGGTCCGCCACCATTTACTGAAGGGAGCTACTCATTGTATATTACAGCTGACGGTCATCTCAGTTTACAGATATGGAAGAATAAGGATGCCACCACTATTCTCCTTGGAGATACGCACCTTGAAATTGGGCGGTGGTATCACGTCGCAGGCTCTTACCAGTATGCGGGAGATGGGACTTCGGTTATGAAAGTCTTCGTCGATGACAAAATAGATGGAAAACTTACCAGCGCTGTCGGACCGATCTTGCCAGGAAACAACAATTTATCGATGGGCAAACTTAACGGGATCATCGACGAGGTCCACGTTTGGAATTCGGCTTATGCAGATTATTCCGTTTCCGTATCTCCAAAGGCAGATATTAGCAATCCCGGCAACATGTTTAAAATAGGAGCTGCGCTCAACTACAACGTCCCTGAGATAAAGGTACATTTTGAAGTCTTACCTGGTGGGAACAATTCAGGTCAGGGGACCGTGTTGAACACTGACAATAGTGGCACGGCCGAATGGACTTATAGCGATAGGGGTTTGAAACAAGGGAATGACAGTATCCGTGTATGGATAGACAAAAATTCGGACGGTCTGTTCGATGAGTCAACTGATACCTTTGTCATCGCCAATAGATATTGGATGAATACTTTCATCACTGCAATCGGCGATGTCAAAGGAAAGAATAACCAGAACTGGACTTTTTCAGGAACTGCCGGAATTATTGATCAGGAACTCGTCGGTAACTTACAACTGATTGACATTCCCAACAAGGTAGTTTATAAAGCCGTTAGGTTCTATCCAACCAATTCCTTCTTTCAATCCAATTATGAGGCATTTGCGAAAGACCCGCTACCTGCCAGTGCTAAAATAATTAACTTCGGTGGAATTTTCACCAATAATTTGGATGCTTCTAACATTGACCTCAGCATCTGGATGGTAGACACAGGCGGGGCCGATATAAAAGGTGACAGGATAAGCGTAATACGGGCCGAGGGTGGGGGGCCCGGACCTATCTTAATAGGTACATTAAACAAGGATTGGAATCCTATCTCAACTCAGGTACCTTATGCTTTACCTGTCCGCATCGACGACGGCGATATTAAAGCCCGTCAAGGCAACTAGATACAGTCATCTGGTAGATGCCTGATCCGTCAATAATCGAGCCATTATTAGGATTAAAGCTAATTGTTGCTCCCTTTATTACAGGGAAATCTATATTATTACCGGCAAAAAGCAGGATCTAATTAATTTACATGTTGGTGGTTAATTTAAATCCTGCAGGCAATTCGGTTGTAATACTCTCATCAGCCATCCGGTCTGATATTTCATCATCGGATAGCTTAAGCAATTCCTTGTATACATACTCATTATGCTCACCAAGACAAGGAGAAGGCATGATGGTTTCACGAGGCGTTTTGGACAGAATAAAATCTGCCTGCTGCGGATAATTGGGAGTGCCCATTTCGGCATGATTCATCTTCACATAAAATTTCCGGTGAGCCAATTGAGGGTCCTGATAAAGATCGGAACTCTTTTCCACTACACTGGCAGGCACGCCCTGATCCTGTAACAAAACTTCTATATCCTTAGATTGTTTAGTGTTGGTCCACTGGCCTATGAGGCTATCAAGCTCATCTTCATTATTTTTTCTCTGTAACAAAGAGCTGAATTTCTCTTGCCTGGTCCAATTCGGATTTCCCAGGACCGAGCAAAAAGCCTGCCACTGATCATCGTTAAAAACAGCAATAGCAATCCAGCAATCACTGCCTTCACAGGGATATATTCCATGCGGCGCCGCATATGGAAGGCGGTTGCCGTCTCGCCCGGCGATATGGCCATTAACTTCATAATCAATACTTAAAGGAGCATTAAAGTACACTGAGGTTTCCAATTGCGACTGTTCTATCCATTGCCCTTTTCCAGTCAATTGCTTGTGGTCCATTGCTGCCATCAGAGTGGTAGAAAGAAACCGCTGGCAAAAATAGTCGCTGTATGCGCCGTAAGGAGGTGCCGGCATCTGGTCAGGATAACCGCTAATTTCACCAAAACCAGCTACTGCCGATATCATAGAGCCAACCCCGGCATACTGGGAAAAGGGTCCGGTTTGACCCTGCATAGAAGTACTCACGTAGATAATATCCGGTCTGACTTTGATTACGCTGTCATAATCCAGTCCCCATCTTTTCATGGTTCCAGGGCGGAAAGATTCGGTGATAACATCTGCCCACTCGATAAACTTCCAGGCCAACTCACGCCCCTGTGGCAAATTCAGATTGCAGGTAGCATGGTATTTATTTGAATTATATTTTCCATAAAACATACTTCGATTGACGCCCGGAATATTCTGCGGGAAGGGACTGGTTCCCCTGAACAGATCAAAATGCGTATGGGATTCCAGGCGCACTACAGTTGCACCATGATCAGCTAAATATTTCGAGGTCTGAGGCCCAACTGCCACCCACGCAAACTCAACTACCTTTAGTCCTTCAAACACTTTCTTCGTCATCGTATCTTCCTCTAGCGAAAACAGTTTTAAATTATTCTAGCTTCTTTCAGTTTGTATAATTCTGTTCTGGATAAGCCCAACTCTGTTTCATATATCTCAACATTATGCTCTCCAATGAGGGGAGCCCGCCTGCGATACTGCATTGGATTGTTATTCAGTTTAAGGAACGGTCCGGGGTAAGTAACAGTGTCATTTAATTCCGGATGTTCCACTTTTTCCCAAAAATTGCGGAACTGGAGTTGACGATCATGACTGAGATCCTGGGTGGTGGACAAGGGTCCAATTAGAATACGTCTGTTTAAGGCGCCTTCCTCATATAAATCATTTTTAGTTTTGGTCATGAAAAACTTAGCGAATGCCTCCTCTACCCTATCCACAACAGTCTTGGTAAGCTTGGAAGCATTATAATCTTTGGCCCAATCCATTTGCTTCAGCCACTCATCAGCCATACCATCGCCTGCCATCCATTCAACGAGCGATTTCATCGAATTTACAAACGGCTGAACGCCTCCCTGCGCCACAAAAATGATGTATCCATCTTTACACTGCCAAACTACACTGACTCGTAACCCCTGCGTGCCGATATTAATGCCCTTGGCAAGGCGTTTGAACTCCACTTTATTAAGGTCCCACATTTCAGGAGCATTGAAACTGTTAGTAGTCACGCATTCTTGCATGGAAACATCCACGGACTGTCCTTCTCCGGTCTTAAGACGGTGCCACAGCGCCATCATCGTACCCGAAGCGGCTTCCGCTCCGGCATGCAGCTTAGCTTGAGGGAAACTAATCCAGACTGGCGGCCGATCTGGATTTCCGCAAATATAAAAATACCCGCCGCTGGCCCAACCGGTTAAATCACAACCTTTGTAATGCGCTTTTGGACCACTTTGACCAAACGGGGAAATTGAAGTGAAAACAATGTCCGCCTTCGTTTTAATCAAATCGTCATATCCGAGACCTACACTGCTCATATATCCAACATCAAATGACTCGATAATGGCATCGGCTTTTTTGGCCAGTTTCCTGAACATATCCTGCCCGTCTGCGGTATTTATATCCAGAGTTATGCCTCTTTTATTGAGGTTATAGGCGTACCAAAAAAGACTTTTTTCGGCATCCGGGATATCTTTGTAAAAAGGAGCGATACGTGACTGACTGCCGCCAGGCGGTTCTATTTTAATGACGTCTGCTCCGAGGTCAGCCAGCATTCTACCACCAATCATGTACCCGCCCTCAGTTAAATCGAGTATACGATAAGGCCTTAATAAAGAATTATTTGTTTTAACATTGTTCATGTTTACACTCTATTCAATTTATTTTTACCACCGCTGTGAGCTTAAAAAGACTATATATTAAAAATACTTTCCGGTGTTCTTCTTAAGTTCAGGTGCTGCTGGGGAGACTGAAAACAGCAGTGCCCTTAACAGCCGTTTCCCCTTTGGCTGTCTCAACCCAGATCTCGCATGCCACCAGATTCTCATCATTCTCAGTATATTTCTTGATGACTTTTCCCTTGCAGGTTAGATCCTGGTCGGGAACTACA
Source organism: uncultured Dehalococcoidia bacterium (assembly GCA_903890885.1). Lineage (GTDB taxonomy): Bacteria > Chloroflexota > Dehalococcoidia > Dehalococcoidales > UBA3254 > UBA3254. The sequence continues at coordinate 303 of CAITCX010000447.1, read as the reverse complement.
ATCGCTCGATTGGTCGAAGTTATTTTCTTGAGAGTGCCCCAGTCTCCAATCCAATCCGTTATCATTTGCCCCAGGAAAGAAATCTGCAGCATACCGTGAACAATAATCCCTGGCAGGCCCTCGGCTTTAGCAGACTCCAGGTGATAGTGGACTTCATGGTATTCTTCACTGGCTGCCGCCCACATCACAAGCTGACGGGGAGTGGGATGTTTAACCAGAGAGGGAATCGATTGCCCATCTTTTACGTCTTCGAAATACAATTTATTTTTTACCATTATTTCGCTCCTAACCGAAAACCTGAAT